>DAINBR010000179.1:0-7120 GCA_036732865.1 Bacteroidota bacterium
GTACGGAAATGGTGCTCGCGTGGAAGAATTCCATGGTGGCATCGGACGCGGGGCCGCATTCCCCGGACGATGGTTCCTGGCCTCACCCGCGATCGTACGGCACATTCCCGCGTGCAATCGCGCGCTATCAGCGAGATCGGAAGATCACGTCGCTTCCCGACATGATCCGAAAGATGACGTCGCTTCCGGCGGAGAAACTGGGATTGAAAGACCGCGGCATCATCGCCCAAGGCAAAGCCGCGGATATTGTCCTGTTTGACTATGCCGCGATCAACGATCGTTCGGTGTTTACAGACCCGCATCAATTCCCCGATGGTATACCGTACGTGATCGTCAATGGAGTCGTCGTTGTGGATGACGGCACGCAGACTTCCGCAAGGCCGGGCGGGATCCTGCGGCCGTCTATAGCATAGGATGCGGAGAACATGCGATCACAAGTCCGTCATGTTGTCATGAATCCCAAGGTCGGGAAGATCCAGACATGAAGCCGGTATTCGATCTTATCGTTGTCGGGGCAGGTCCGTCCGGATTATCCTGTGCTATTGAGGCAATGCGGGCGGGCCTTTCAACAGTTGTTTTCGACAAGGGGGGGATTGCGGACGCCATCCGGAGGTTTCCCACAAATCTGGTCTGGTTTTCGACTCCCGAACTGCTCGAGATCGGGGACGTGCCATTCGTGATCTCCGGCGTTCGTCCGACGCGCGTTGACACACTCAACTATTACGCACGCGTCGTGCGTCAATGCACCCTTGATGTCCGCACGCACGAAGAAGTTATCGATATCCGGCGGAAGGAGGATGGAGGCTTCGAAGCCTCCACGGCATCTGGAATACAGTATGCGGCGCCTTCGGTGATTATTGCCACGGGGTATTTCGATCACCCTGCTCGCCTGGGGGTCCCCGGTGAGAATATGCCACAGGTGTTGCATGGTTATGATGAACCATTCAGGTATGCGGGCTCCGATGTCGTCGTTGTTGGGGGGCGCAACTCAGCGGTCGAAGCAGCCCTTGACCTCTATCGTCATGGTGCCCGGGTAACGCTCGTGCACCGCGGTGCGGCGCTGAGTCAGGGAGTGAAATATTGGGTGCTCCCCGATATTGAGAACCGGCTCAAATCCGGTCAAATCACCGGGATCTTCCAGGCCATAGTGGAGGAATTCCGCAAGGAAGGTGTGGTTGTTCGTATGTTTGATGGCACCCGCCTGCTCCCCTGTGTCTTCTCCTTTGTCCTCATTGGCTTCCGGCCCGATGCTTCATTCCTCCAGAAGGCCGGGATTCGGATTGACGCCGCGACGCTTGCACCGGAGTCCGATCTGGAGACCTTTGAAACGAATGTGCCCGGTCTGTTTGTTGCCGGATCGGTGGTAGCCGGCAAGGACACAAACCGCATATTCGTTGAGAACGGACGGTCGCACGCGAAGCCGATTGTCGAAGCCATCATGAGATATCGGCGTTGTCTTTCTTGATTCTTTAAGTGTGTTTTCGTAAGTTATTTATCAATAACGAAATCCCGACCTTTCGTTTTCCACACTGAGGATCCTGTATGAACGAAGGTGTTGTTATTCAGGTCATCGGACCGGTTGTTGATCTCGACTTTTCCGCAGGCACCCCCCCGTCAATTTTCAATGCAGTGACGATTCCGCTGCCCGCCGCAGGCAATGAGGGTAACAAGCTTGTTGTTGAAGTACAGCAGCATCTAGGCGACAACCGCGTGCGCGCGGTAGCGATGGACTCTACAGACGGGTTGGCCCGCGGGATGAAGGCCGTCGATACCGGCGGGCCGATAATGGTCCCCGTCGGCCCCGGTACACTCGGACGTCTGATCAACATCATCGGTGAAGGTATTGATGGCCTTGGCCCGATCAAACACGAGAAGATGTATCCCATTCACCGTCCGTCACCTGCGTTTGAAGATTTGATCACGCGCCAGGAAATGTTCGAAACCGGCATCAAAGTCATCGATCTGCTGGAACCGTACAGCAAGGGGGGCAAGACCGGCCTGTTCGGTGGGGCGGGTGTCGGGAAGACTGTGATTATTCTTGAGCTGATCAACAACATAGCCAAACACCATGGTGGGATCTCGGTTTTCGGCGGTGTCGGGGAGCGTACACGCGAAGGAAATGACCTCTGGCTGGAGATGAAAGAATCGGGGGTGCTGGAGAAGACTGCCCTGGTGTTCGGCCAAATGAATGAACCACCCGGCGCACGCCAGCGCGTGGGGCTCACGGCGCTCACCATGGCCGAGTACTTCCGCGACGAGGAGGGCAAGGATGTACTCCTCTTCATTGACAACATTTTCCGGTTCGTACAGGCCGGTTCTGAAGTGTCAGCATTGTTAGGGCGCATGCCGTCCGCTGTGGGATACCAGCCGACCCTTGGCACGGAGATGGGGGAGCTACAGGAGCGGATCACTTCGACGAAACGGGGTTCCATAACCTCGGTGCAGGCCATCTACGTACCAGCCGATGATCTGACCGATCCTGCGCCTGCGACCACATTCTCGCACCTTGACGCGACAACGGTGTTGAGTCGGGATATTGCAGCGCGCGGCATCTATCCGGCGGTGGATCCCCTTGATTCCACTTCCCGCATACTCGATCCCCAGATTGTAGGAGATGAGCATTACCAGACGGCCAAGCGTGTGAAGGAAATACTCCAGACGTACAAGGATTTGCAGGACATCATCAACATCCTCGGCATGGATGAGTTGTCCGATGATGACAAGCTTACGGTTGCCCGTGCACGGAAGATCGAGCGGTTCCTTTCTCAACCGTTCTCTGTTGCCGAGGCGTTTCTGAATATCCCCGGCAAGTATGTGAAGCTGGAGGACACTATCCGCGGGTTCAAAGGCATCTGCGACGGGCTGTACGACGACCTTCCCGAGCAGGCCTTCATGATGGTTGGCGGGATTGAAGAGGCCGTAGAACGGGCCAAGAAACTGATCGCTGCGTAAGGGGGAGTCCGTTCATGTTTGACAAGCCCTTTGCCCTGGAAGTCATAACACCGGAACGCGCGGTGTTGAGCACGCAGGCGGTGAGTGTGGGCGCTCCCGGCGTTGAGGGAGGATTCCAGGTATTGTTCCAGCACGCGCCGCTCCTCTCGGCGCTGGAGCCAGGCCGTGTTACGATACGGTCAGCCGATGGGTCGGAGCACCTGTTTGTGACAAGTGGGGGTTTCCTCGAGGTACGTGACAACACGGTATTGCTGCTCCTCGAGACAGCCGAGCGTCCGGGTGACATCGACGTGGCGCGGGCGGAGGCTTCGCGCGACCGTGCGCAGCAGCGGCTTGCGCACCGCAACCCGGAACTTGATGTTGTCAGAGCGGAAGCGTCGTTGCGTCGCGCATTGAACAGACTTCGCGCGGCGAGGATGGCATAACACACAAGGCCGCCCTGCAGACGTGCAGGGCGGCTTGTTTTTTGGCGACCACGACACACACTAACTGAAAGTCCACGATGACACAAGTGTTCGGCGTTGTCATGGCTGGCGGAGTCGGAACGCGATTCTGGCCCCGCAGCCGCGAACGGAGCCCCAAGCAAGCCCTCGAGATCCTCGGTAAGGGAACGATGATACAGAACACCGCCGGGCGCCTCGCCCAGAAAGTGCCGGCGCAGGACATCTTTGTGATCACCAACCGCCTCCAGCATGTCTTGATGACAAAGCAGCTCCCCTTCGTCAGGGAGGAACACATCCTTGATGAACCGATCGGCCGGAACACCGCCCCGTGTATCGGCCTTGCCGCGTTGCACATCCGGCGCCGGGCACCGGAAGGCGTGATGATTGTGCTCCCTGCCGACCATGTAATAGGCGACGACAAGGAATTCCTGCGTCTTCTTGATGTGGCAGTCAGTGCGGCTGCGGACTCACGCAGCCTGCTCACCATCGGCATCCATCCCACGCATCCCGAGACAGGTTACGGATACATCCAGGTGTTCACCGAGCCGGGCCCGAACAATCCCTATCACGGGCGCGGCGTCTTGAAAGTGAAGAGCTTTGCCGAGAAGCCGAACCAGCAGACGGCCGAACAGTTCATCGCAAGCGGCGACTTCCTCTGGAACAGCGGCATGTTCGTCTGGCGTGTTGACGTGATTCTCGAAGAAATTCGCCGCTGCCTTCCAGAACTCCACACGGAGCTGATGAAGATCGACCAGACGATTGGAACGCCCTATTACCAGCCGACGGTCGAAATGGCCTACGGACTCATGCGCGGGATCTCCATCGACTATGGAGTCATGGAAAAGGCCGAGCATGTGTACTGCATCCCGGGCGACTTTGGCTGGAGCGACATCGGCTCGTGGGACGAGGTCTACCGTCAGTCGGGGAAGGACTCAAGCGGGAATACGATTACCGGGAAAGTGATCCAGAAGGATACGAAAAACTCCTACATTTATTCACCCGACAAAGTTGTGGCGACGATCGGCGTCGAGGATCTGATCATCGTCAACACCGATGACGCACTGCTGGTGTGCAAACGCGGGCGTTCGCAGGCTGTGAAGGACGTCGCTGATTACCTCAAACGCAAACAGATGCACGAGTATCTGTAGTCCATGAAGTTTGTACTGACACTTGGAGGAGTGGGGCTGTGTGCGGTTGCCGTGATGGGATGCGGCACATCCTCGCCGCGTTTCAGGTCGGACCCGCACACTGCGACCGTCGGACGTGACCCTCGCGTGCACCAACTCTCGGGTGTTGCTTCGTACTACGCCGACGAGTTTGACGGGCGACCGACGGCAAGCGGTGAAGTGTACGATATGCATGCGCTCACGGCAGCACACAGGACATTGCCGTTCAGCACAACGGTGCGGGTCACAAACGTTGAAAACGGGCAGTCGGTCGTCGTGCGCATCAATGATCGCGGGCCCTTCAAGGATGACCGGGTGATCGATCTCTCGCTCGAGGCGGCCGGGCGCATCGGGCTGATCACACACGGGACGGCCCCGGTGACCCTGCAGATCGTGCATCCGGAAGCATTGCCGATAGAGTAACCATGAAACGAACCGTCGTCAGTGAACAGACAGTGCGCGCAGAGATTGCCCGTGGAGGCCGGCGGATTTCCGTTCCTGCCGATGCGGTTGTTACCGCACTTGCGGCTGAGCTGGCTGCATCCAGGGGAATCAGCATCGTCCGGCAGGATCTTCCCGTTGTGTCCGCAGAGACCACCGGAGTCACGGCGGTGCCGGGTGGAGCAGGGCTGCGTGTGGTGATAGGGTCGGATCACGGCGGATTCGCGCTAAAGAAATCCGTAGCAGAGTATCTTCCGTCTGTCGGCGCGCGTGTCATCGACGTCGGAACGCTGTCGGAGGAGCCGTGCGACTATCCCGATTTTGCCTACATGGTGGCAAAGACGGTGGCCGATGCACAGGCTGAATTGGGGATTATGATTGACGCCGCTGGAGCAGGTTCATGCATGGTTGTCAATAAGGTTCCGGGTATACGCGGTGCGTGCTGCGCGCACGAGTTTACCGCTCGCAGCGCACGCGAGCACAACAACGCCAATGTCCTGACCCTCGGAAGCCGGGTTGTTGGGGTGGAGCTCGCGAAGAGTATCGTGCGAACGTTTGTGGAAACCCCGTTTGCGGGCGGGCGTCATGAAGGCCGAGTCAACAAGATTATGGATGTCGAACAGCGATTTTTCAGATCATTTCGCTGATTTTTGCTAAAGCGGAACAATCAGGCAGCAATTGGCGTTAACAAAGAGAACTGACCCTTTTCTGCTCGTTCTTTCTTAAGCAGTCAGACATCACCCCGGTCGCAGGTTTCCGGTGCGCAGAACGTGTGGCGGTTGCTTTACTCAAGGGAAGAGTCCCACATCGGGAGGAAACCGGATGGTCTCTAGAATACTCATTTTGTCGGTGTGTGCGCTCCTGGTCTTCTCCGGATGCACCCATTTTGTTGACGGTGCACTGAGAAAGAATGTCACGGATTACGGGAGCATGGCACAGGTCGACGGTGTACTGGCCAATGAACAACTGGCGGACACCGTCCTTGCCGACACGGTTCAGGCAAATGCCGAGGCGCAGCCCGAGGATGACTCGATGGATCCGCACACCGAGGCTTTTATGGAGGTGTACGGTCCGATCATCAAGCAGAATGCCGAACGGTATGGTTTGGATTGGCGGCTCGTGCTTGCCACCATGAAGCAGGAATCCGGGTTTTCACCGACCGCGGTAAGCCATCGCGGAGCGGCGGGGTTGATGCAGATCATGCCGGTCACGAGCGAAGAGCTCTCCAGGATATTCAAAGTGGAGGACATTTCGCACCCGAATGACAACATCCGGGGGGGCGTGTACTATCTGCGCAAGCTCTACAATCTGTTTCCCGAGGCAGATGAGGGCGATCGCATCCGGCTTGCCTTGGCCGCGTATAACGCCGGTATCGGGCGCATTTTTGATGCACAGGAGCTGGCGGCTCACCTCCATCAGGACCCGATGGCCTGGGAATCCGTCAAGAGTGCGCTGCCGCTTCTTTCACCCAGCAATCAGGAGTTGCACCGCTCGGTGTGGTCCCAGGACCGTCCGAGATGCGGGTGGTTTCGAAATCCGGGAGAGACGCTGAAGTACGTGGAGAATGTGATGAACAATTATGACGACTACCGGCTTATGTTCAACGAATGGTGGGGTAGTGCTGGCCGGAAGAGCAGACGCCCCGCCGTGTAGAACACGGCGGGGCGTTCGCATCTCTATGGGGTGGGAGAATCCGGAAGAAGGATCGCACAGGCAATGACAGTCGTCCAGATCCCGTCTTTGTGCCCCTCGGCAGACTGTGTGACGTTGAAGGTCTTCACGATCTTGCCGCTCATCTTGAATACTTTTTCCCGCTCGTCCCATGCCATGCTCGGATCGAACTCGACACCCAATGTTGTCGCAAGCATCGTCGCAGCGAGATCTTCTGCGTATTCGCCGGCTTTTTCATCGGTCTCGCCGAATGGGTGATGTTCCGACAGATAGCCGTACTGGGTGTTGTCTGCCGGTGTCGCCACGCCGATTGATGCCGCAACCAGCCGGTTCGGCTCATTGGTGGCGTTGCGGGCCATGACCGCGAACGTGATTTGTCCGGGTTGGAGCGCCTTCAGACCATCCTCTGTGGGGATGCGTCTGCATCCTGGCGGAAAGATGCTCGAC
>DAINBR010000180.1:0-7101 GCA_036732865.1 Bacteroidota bacterium
CGAGCGCAACGACCGGAGCGACGAACGCGTGCGGGAATACCTGCGTACCGCCCGGGAGCGGCTCACCTTTCTCGGTATCGATCCGCCCGCGGCCTTTATCGAAACCCGCTATGCCTGGATCCGCAAACTGTGCGCGACGGTCATTCACACCCAGGGTCGCCCGGAACATCCGCTCACAGACCGCATCGACAGAATTGTGACCCACCGTGTGTGGGGGCTCTTCCTGTTTCTCGGCGTCATGGCCGTGGTATTCCAGAGCATCTTCAGCTGGGCGACGCTACCGATGGCGTGGATCGGCAGCGGCTTCGACTCACTGGGACGGATCATCATCTCAGTCATGCCACCGGGAGATCTCCGCAGTCTCATCGTGGACGGCGCGCTCGCCGGAGTTGCGGGTGTCGTCACGTTCCTACCGCAGATCGCATTCCTCTTCTTCTTCCTCGGTCTCCTGGAAGACAGCGGCTACATGGCGCGCGCCGCATTCATCATGGACAAGCTGATGTCAAAGGTAGGCCTGCATGGCAAGTCCTTCATACCTCTTCTCGGGTCGTTTGCATGCGCCGTTCCCGGCATCATGGCGACGCGCACGATCGAGAACCCCAAGGACAGGCTCGCCACTATTCTCGTAGCTCCCTTGATGAGCTGCAGCGCCCGCCTGCCGGTCTATTCGTTGCTGATTGCCGCGTGCATCCCCCCCACGGTGCTCCTCGGCGTTGTTTCGTATCAGGGGCTCACGCTTCTCTTCCTGTATGTCGCCGGCATGGCAATGGCACTTTTCATGGCATGGCTGTTCAAGAAGACGCTGTTGCGCGGCGTGCCCCCCTTGTTCATCATGGAACTCCCGCCATACAAACTCCCATCCCTGAAGACCGTTTTGTTCCTGGTATGGGAACGGGTACTCGCATTCCTGAAAACAGCCGGAACGATCATTCTCGGCGTCTCGATTCTCCTCTGGTTTCTGGCGACGTATCCAAAGTCTGACCACGCGACACCTGCGCAGCGGCTAGAGCAGAGCTACGCCGGGCAGATAGGGCACGCGATCGAACCGGTGATTCGCCCACTGGGCTTCGACTGGAAAATCGGTATCGGTCTGATCTCGTCGCTGATGCAGCGCGAAGCATTTGTCAGCGCCATGGCTACCATCTACCACATTGCCGACGACGACAACCGTCCGCAGGCGACAGTATTGAGCCACGCCATGCAGAACGACATGAATCCGCAGACGGGTCTCCCGACATTCAGCCTTGCAACGACACTGGCTCTGCTCGCATACTATCTCCTCGCGCTGCAGTGTCTTTCCACTGTGGCCGTCGTGCGGCGGGAGACCAACAGCTGGAAATGGCCGGCCTTTCAACTGTTCTACATGACCGCCCTTGCCTATGGTATTTCTTTCGCCGTGTACAACGGTGTGCATTTGCTCGGAGGGACCTGAAATGGAATGGCAAACAATTTGTGCTCTGGCCCTCGTTGCCGGAGTTGCAGTCCTTCTGGTGCAATGGAAAACGCGGTCACTTCGGCGGGATTTCCGGACGACCTGCGGCGGATCGTGCGGATGCGGCGCGCCGCCAGGATCCGAAGGACGGGGCCGGGTCACTTGAAAAGACCGTCGCGGAAGCGTATGTTGAGACTATAGACACTGAGGAGGGATATCGTGAACGATCAGAAAACCGCCGTTATTACCGAAGAGCAAGTGTACGGTGCATTGCGTGACTGCTATGACCCGGAAATTCCGGTCAATGTCGTCGACCTCGGGCTCATATACGATGTGAAGATTATTGATGATTGGGTGGGAGTGAAGATGACCCTCACCACACCGGGTTGTGGTATGAGCGGGATGATTGCCCAGAGTGTGAGAAACCGTGTACTCGCTCTTGAGGGGGTCAAAGAAGCGGATGTGCGGATCGTCTGGGAGCCGGCCTGGACGCCCGAACGGATGTCGGCAGCTGCCCGCAAACGTCTCGGATTCCAGAGTTAGGTACCGGCTCGTGGTGTCCTTCGATAACCGGGCAGGCGGCGGAGTTCACGCAGCGGCAGAAAGTCCGGGTCAGCATCTTTCCAGAGAGTTCTCAGGCGGTCTCCCACCTCGATCACCATGCGCCGGTCACCCAGCTCGTTGTACACTTTTGTCAGAACCAGCAGGGCTTCCGGCGCATTGGGGTTGACCCCCAGTGCACCTTCCACGGCATCGAGCGCCGGTTCATATTGACGGGCTTTGAGGTACGTACGCGCGATCTGGGTATAGACCGCACCGCGCATTTGTGGCGAAGAGTATTCGAGGGCCGACTTGCACGCACGCAGTGCTTCATCATACCGCCCTTGTTCGGTATAGACGCGCGCCTGCATGATATGATACCCCTGCATGGTGGGGGAATCGGTTTGATGCTTCCGCTCCAATTCCTCAAGGGCCTGCCGGAGACATTTCTCGGCTTCCTCAAACCGCTTCAACTTCGCCAGCGCATACGACAGCTGGAATGAGCCGCCAAGCATGGATGAGTCGATCGCACCGGCTGCCCTGGCGTTGCGCACCGCATCTTCATACGCGCCTCGTTGCACGTCCAGAAAGGCATACAAGCGGAGCCGCAGTGCTTCGGTAGCGGATCCCGCCGGCACCATGGTGAGTGAGCGGTCGAATTCCTTCCGGGCGTCTCCCAGGCGGCCGAGCAAGGCGTACACGCCGCCGATTTGACGAACGGAGTACCAGTAGTCCGGCTTGCGTGCGAGCGACACGCGGTACTGTTCGAGTGCCTCGTCGTACCGTCCGGCACGCAGGAGAATATCCGCATAGCTTGCACGCGGGTCGGCGGCATCCGGCGCCATGCGGATATAGCGCTGCATATAGCCCACCGCCTTGTCCTGTTCGCCCAGATCTGAATAGGCATACCCGAGCGACATCACGCCGAGAGCATATCCGGTATCGGCAGCCACTGCCCGCTCAAACATGTTCACCGCGGCTTCGATATTCTTCTCCTGCGCGTACAGCTGTCCTCGCACGAGGTATGCTTCCGCCTCTTTCGGGCACAGAGCAATGAGTGAGTCCGCCACCGCCGCCGCTCGAACATTCTCATACATGACGCGGTAGTACCAGAGCCGCACGAGGAGTCGTTCGCGGTCTGTCGCGCGGGTGCTCAGCATCAGGGCACGGGTGACCTCGCGGCGCGCCGCGGTTTCATCGAGGGTATGCATGTGCAGGAGCCCCATCCGCCCCCAGGCGACGGCAAACGTCGAATCTGCCGCGATTGCCTGCTTGAACGACTCTGCAGCCTCCGCGTAATAGAACTTCTCCCAGTGTGCAACTCCTTCTTCGAAATGCCGCAGCGCATCCGCTGAGGTAGTGCTCCACTTCACCTCCGACCCGCACCCTCCCACCGTGAGTGCAAAGGCGACTGCCACAAGACTGCCGAACATTGCGCGTGTCATGCTCTGTTATTCCCTCGGCTGCGGGCCTCCCGCTGCCAGCGACCGCAATCGTTTCAGATGCCCTTCCATTTTATCAAGGGATTCATTCATCATGACATAGTACTCTGCCCGCTTCTCCGGGTCCTTCTTCGATGATTGCAGGAAGTACACCGCCATACGGAGAATCCCGAGAGGATTGCTCACATCGTGGCAGATCTGGCGAATCTCCTTCTTCATGTCTTCCAACGCCGCCGGCGGACCCGCTTCAGGAGTGTCCATGGTCGTCCCTGTCATTCCCTGACCGGCTCATGGCCAGCGGGCATTCTCGATGTTCGTGATCTCGCGCAGCAGTTCCTTCTTGGTGAAGCTCGATTTGCTGACCAGTCCGGAGACCGCGCTTCCCAGCTCTTCCTGCATGGTTTCGTCGACATCCAGTGATGTCAGGACGATAATCGGAATTGCGCGTGTTGCAGGAATCTGCTTCAGCTGATGTGCGACGGCCACGCCGGACATTTCCGGCATGATCAGGTCGAGGATGACTACATCAGGGTGCTCCCGCGTCGCAACCTCCACACCTTCCTGCCCGTGAAATGCTTTCAGGACCCTGTACCCTTCATTCTCCAGAATCACCTGGACCAGATCCGTGGCGGCCCGGTCGTCATCAATCACCAACACGGTCGGTTTTTCCGCATCCGTCGAGGGAAGCAGGTGGACGCGGTCAAGGGCCTGCACGAGGTCGTCCCGGTTCACCGGTTTCACAAAGTACTCCACCGCGCCCAAGCTGAAGCCCAGGTTCTTCTCGTCAATAATGGATACGATAATGACCGGGATTTGTTTACAGAGGGGGTGCCGTTTCAACTCATTGAGTACCTGCCAGCCGTCCTTTCCGGGCAGCAAAAGGTCAAGAGTGATGACGTTGGGGTGCAGCCGCTTTGCCAAATCCACGGCATCAGTGCCATTTCGCGCGATTTCGACCGTATACCCGGCAGATTCAATATATACGCGGAGTAGTTCCGCCGCCTGGGGGGAGTCTTCGACCACGAGCGCCAGCGGCTTCTCTCCCCCTTCTTTGCGCCAGTTTTCGCGTTTCAGTGCGTCCAGCAGCATCCCCGCCTGCACGATCTTTTCGGAGGTGGCATCCACGACCATCGGCACCTTAAAAGCTACCGTCGTTCCCTTCCCCCACTCACTTTCAATCCAGATTGTCCCGCCGTGCAGCTCCACGAGCTTTCTTGTGATTGCCAATCCGAGGCCGATCCCTCCTTTGTTCTGCCCCGAGCCTGAACTTGCCTGCTTGAACGGCTTGAATAATGTGGGGAGTTCTTCTTTCCTAATCCCGGTCCCTTCATCCTTCACGGCAAAGTGGAGGTCATTCCCCACACGTAAGGAGCTGACGGTGACCGTGCCTCCGGGATGGCTGAATTTCACCGCATTCGAAACAAGATTGATCAGTATCTGCTTGAATCGCACCTGGTCGACGACAATCTGATCGATATCGCTGTCGAACGCGAATTTCAACCGCACATCCTTGTCCGCAAGCATGCCGGCAAGCACGCCATTCACGCTTTCCTCGAAATAACCGACTGGATAGCTGGCGATGTGAAGATCCATCTGCCCCGCCTCTATCTTCGAGAGATCAAGGATGTCATTCAAAATATGCTGCAGGTGCCGCCCGCTCATATGTATGTTCTTCATAAACTCCTGTGTTTTTTCCGCTCCGAGATCATCCATCTTGCCGGACAGGAGCTCCGAGAACCCAATAATGGAATTCAGCGGCGAGCGCAACTCATGACTGAACATGGCAAGAAACTTCTTAAGCGTATCGCTTGCTTCCAGCGTCCGTTCCGTTTGTGCCTCGAGCTCCAGGTTTTTCATCCGCAGCTCGTCGATGAGCCGCTTACGACTCATCGCCAGTGCGATGTCTTTCGAGGCGATATCGAGGATTTCCATCTCCTCCTGGGCATAAGCGAACTCCTTGATCGTCAGCACTTCAATCACACCCTGCAGCTCATTCTGGACGATAAGCGGCATGGCGATCAGTGTGCGAAGCGGGAGGCCGTGCACTGACGCGCCGGACAAGTGTCCGACGGTTCCTGTGTCGATGTGTTCCGTGAGGAGAGGTTCCCGTGTGAACGCCGTTTTCGCCGCCACGTGAGGCGCATCGGCACACACCCGCTGGTGGGCGATGAGTGCGGGCACATCGACGCCGAGCAGCGTCGGGGCGACGAGGCGAACTTCGTTTCCGCGTGGATCGTAGAGATAGACGCAGACGAGATGCGGCGGGATCTCAAACGCATCGGCGATAACCGTGGCCGACCGCTGGCACAGATCATCAAGATACTGGGCGCCGTTGACCGCCCGTGAAATCTCAACGAGGAATTCCTTGCGCTTCTGGTCACGCTTCCGCTCGGACACGTCTTGCAGAAAAACGGAAAGCCCGTCTTCCGCGGGGTAGATCCGGACGTCATACCACCGCTCGAATCGTTCGTCGCGGTAGGCAGTCTCGAAACTTTGATAGGTGCGGCTTTCCATCGCCTGCCGGTATTTTTCGCCGAGCATGGCCCCGCGGGCATTCGGAAAGACATCGAACACATTCTTGCCGAGGACTTCCTCGGCCTTCAACCGGGTGCCGACCTCTGCTGCGCGATTCCAATAGGTGATGATATACCGGGAGTCCATAGCAAAGAAACCGCCGCTGATGCTCTCGAGAATGCTTTCGTAACGAAGCTGGTTAGACATGGGGATTCGCAGATGCCTCGTTTGTGAACAGGGGGGTGTAATCCGCCCCTAATTAGCTAATTTTACAAATAAATGCAAGAGCAATCTTAAGGGATACTTTAAGCGGGTGGGGGAAGGAAGTTACAGGGTGATGCCTGTGATAAGACGGAGCGCTTCGCGGTATTTTTGCGCGGTGGTGTTGATAATGTCGTCGGGCAGCGGTGGGGCCGGCGGGCGCTTGTCCCAGTGAAGCGACAACAGATAATCCCGGACGAACTGCTTGTCAAAACTGGGTTGTGATATGCCTTGACGGTACAAGTCGAGAGGCCAGAAGCGGGATGAATCCGGTGTCAGTGCTTCGTCGATCCATACCAGGCCGCCGTTATCGTCCAGCCCGAATTCGAATTTCGTATCCGCGATCAGAATGCCCCGGGTCTCCGCGTACGAGGCCCCTTCACGATAGAGACGGATAGAACGATCCCGCAATTGTGCAGCAACCGAAGCGCCGACGATATCCTCGACTTGCGAGAATGTGATATTCTCGTCATGCAGACCGACTTCGGCCTTAGTTGTGGGGGTGAACAGCGGCTCAGGCAGGCGTTGTGATTCCTCTAACCCTGCCGGGAGTGTAATGCCGCAAATCGATCCGTGGCGCTTGTAGTCAATCCATCCGGATCCGGTCACGTACCCGCGCACGACACACTCGACGGCAAGGGGTGTGGTCTTCTTCACAAGCATACTGCGGTCTGCAAAGAGCTCGGGTCGCGAACGGAACGGCTCCGGAAATGCGTCACTTTCCGTACTGAGAAGATGATGCCCGACGATGTGGCCGAGACGGTGGAACCAAAAAGCGGAGACCTGTGTGAGCACCCTGCCCTTGTCGGGGATTGGATCGTCGAGGATGACGTCGTACGCGGAAATGCGGTCCGAGGCGACGAAGAGCAACCGATCGTCGTCGATCCGATAGATCTCGCGAACTTTGCCCGA
>DAINBR010000181.1:0-3137 GCA_036732865.1 Bacteroidota bacterium
AGCCGCGTGGGACGCTGTCGCCGAAGTCAGCGTAAACAACAGTCCCGCCACAGCAACCCGTACCAACCGCCCAGCAAATTGTGTTTTCTGCTCCATGTGCAATTCCTCTAGCGGAGTTCGTAAATAGGCTGCAGCCCAACGTTTGCGGCTACACCATTTTGAACAGCAAAGGGGCAAAATGAGTTCCGGTTCGCGCAGTCATCAAATAAGGAAGCAAACCAGACCCGACGAAACTTCATAGGGATTGGCCGTGTTATGTACTGAGAACCCAGGAGGATTTCAGACGATGGCACTCAAACGACTCTCACCAGAACAGAAGAAGACCTTTGTACGGGACGGCTATTTGCATACGCTCCCACCCGTATTTTCCCGCAATGAGATGGATGCACTGAACAGAGGACTCGACAACATGCTGGCACTCCTCAGACCGGGTGAGACATCCAAGGAAATCCGTGAGTGGCATGAGACAAGCCGCTTTCTCTATGACATCTGCACGAACGGTGTTATCCTGGACTATGTTGAGGATCTCCTTGGCCCGAACTTCTTCCTCTGGGGTTCGAATTTCTTCATCAAGGAGCCGCACAGTCTCTCGACGGTCGGCTGGCACCAGGATGCCTATTATTGGCCCCTCAATCCCCATGAGTCTCTGACCGTCTGGCTCGCTTTCGATGATAGCACGGCGGAGAACGGGGCGATGACCGTGATTCCCGGGTCACACCGGTCAGGACTCCTGAAGCATGTGCGGCCGGACCAAACCAGCTCTGTGCTGCAGCTGGAATGTGACCCCGGACAGTTCAGCGAAGAAAGTGCCCTCCAAGCCACGCTGCAGGCGGGTCAGGTATCCATTCACGATGACAAACTCGTCCACGGCTCCCCCGGCAACCCTTCTTCCACGAGAAGGGCCGGGCTCACGATCCGCTACTCAAAGACCAACGTGAAGTGCGACCTCGCAATCAATCCGCACTTCAAGACATATCTGTGCCGTGGGATTGACGAGTACCGCTACAATCCACGAGGCATGGTGCCTGGACAATTGTATGGGAGGCTCGACCGCGCGCACCTGAGTGTCGAGGAGGCAGGGCTCGACGCGGAGAAGCAACTTGGATTGGTACGCTAGCCGCGGCCTGGACCGGAGGTGTGATCGTGCCTAGTGGCTGTCAATCGACTCCATCGGCGGTTGCTTCTTGTAGTCGGCGGGGACGGTAAACAGGTCTGCACTGAGTTGACGGCGAACGATCTTTGTCACTTCCTGCGAATCAACTACTTTCCCTCCAAGCCGCGTCACAGACGCAAGAGGAAAGAGTCTGAGTTGCCGCAAGAGTTCCATATCGGCTCCCTGCGATCGCGCCTCTGAATCCCCCAGGAGGGAATCCAGCCGGGCGGCAAGATCGCCAAGACTCTTCGTCCCCCAGATTTCTGTCTCGGACTCTCCTCTTTTCAACTTCAACTGTTCGCACGGAAAGCCCAGGATTTTGCGCTTGCGTTTCGTGCGCTCCACTTTCGGCTTGTCAGGATCCTGGTCGCGCTGCTGTTGCGCCGTTTCCTGATTCGCGAGGGAAACTTCGAAATACGTCTTCTCCTCGTCGTTGAACACGTATGAAATCTTGCGATCGTGCCGGTAGATGACGGTCGACCCGGGAACTTCACCCATTGATGGGATTCGGATCTTAACCATGTCCCGCCGCACCCAGATGGTCATATTGAAAGACTGGCCGGCCCCACGGTCATCGAGCGTGTAATTGCGACTCTCAACGATCCCTTCGAACTGCCCATTCGCACGGGCCGTCCCAATGAGCAGTGCAACGAGCAGTGACTTCGTAAATGTGTTCATCGTCCCCTATTTGGTAAACACCATCTTCCTCGCGGCAACACTCCGCCAGCCTGCACCGCGTTCATCCTGGATCTGCAGCCGATAGTAATACATCCCGCTCGCCAACCCGGTGCCGTCGAACACCACCTGGTATGTGCCGGGCGCTTTCCACTCGTGCACTAGAACGGCAACCTCGCGTCCGAGCACGTCGTACACGTTGAGGGTTGTGAATTGCGGCTCCACAATCGAAAATCGTATGGTTGTAGTCGGATTGAACGGATTCGGGTAGTTCTGTTCCAGCGAATACTCCGCCGGCACTCCCGCCACCGGCGGCTCCGGCACGCCGGTCACCGCGGATGGATCGTAGCGGAGAATTTCTCCATTTGATGTAACCGCCCATCCGACCGTAGTGTCAGCAATACTCACATGCGTGATCGAACCCGAAAATGGGTACAGCGTCTCGGCAGTCCAGTTCACACCATCGTCCCGGGTGCGGAACGGTTCTGAACCGGTCGCCACCCACGCCGAACTCGTTCCCGGCACACAGGCAGCCGCGGCGACCTGCTCGGTAGTGGAGAGCGACACGGGGCTCCACGACTGTCCCCCGTCGGTCGACCGTGCCACAAAGCCGTTATCGTGAACCGCGTAGCCCGTCGTGGTGCCGTTGAAGGCGACACCGAAGCTGTTGCTCGAACCTGTCGCAGCCGAGGACCATGTGTCTCCACCGTCCGTGGTAAGCCAGACGCGGTTCATGTTCGTCCCGAACCATCCGTGCTGCGCATCGGACCACCAGAATGAATTGTTCCAGCCGGCCTCGGATGTACTAAGGCCGGGTTCGTTTGCCAGATGAACCCACGTGTTGCCAAAGTCCTGCGTCTTGAGCACAAGGAACTTTCCGTCGTTGGGCGGATCGCCGAGCGCATAACCCGTACCGTCGGGGAAGAGTTTCACAGCGTTCATGAACGGAGTCTGGCGTCCCGGATATGCCTGGGCCGTCCAGGTAGATCCCCCGTCAGCAGTGGCAAAGATCCGGCCATCGGATGTACCCACCCAGGCGCGCTGGGCATCGAGGGCATCGATGCAGAAGAGATCCACGTTCTGGAGGGACCCTGTCGCATCCTCCCAAGTCCCACCGCCATCAGTGGATCGGAGAACCAGAGGCGACGAGGCGGATCCATTCCCTCCGGAAGCCCAGATCACATCTTTGCTTACGGCGCGCGTACTGAACAGGCTTGCACTGGATCCGTCGCGCTGCAGGACCCAGAGTGGGACCGCCGGGAACAGCATTGCACGGAATACCGCGCCGTCCTGTTCCGTTCCGTTGTAT
>DAINBR010000181.1:3147-7070 GCA_036732865.1 Bacteroidota bacterium
CACCCGCAAGGCAACCTCACGAACACGATCGAGAGAGCCGACCCGGAACATCATCAACGGCACATCCGCTTCTTCACCCGGCGAAACTGCGCTCAGAACGGCGACACCGTTGAGTACCTCCAGCGACGGGTCAGATGTGGTCACCGCGATCTGGCAATTGGTTGCGGGGATGAAGAGCACATTCTTCAACCGCATCGAAAGCACGAGCGTGTCTCCCGGGAGGAAGAGCTTCTGAGCACCGGTTTTCCGCAGATCGCCGGTTGTGAGGTCCAGGGCGGCGTGCGATTCCGTCAATGCGCGTTCGAAGTTTACTCTCCCGCGACCGAGGGAGCCGGCATAGGTGGGGTTCAGGCTGCCGATGGGGTCCGCAGTCGTGCGTATTTGCGCGGCAATCTGCACCGGGGTCCACGCGGGATGTGCAGTGCGAAGGATCCCTGCGAGTCCCGCGGCGTACGGACTCGAATACGACGTGCCGCTTCTCCCGTTCCCGTATCCCCCGCCGGCAATTGCGCTGAAGATGTTCACGCCGGGAGCGAATACCTGCACGAGCTTGCCGAAGTTGGAGAACGGCGCTACCACATCGTCCGTGGCAAATGTTGCTCCCACGCCGAGCACGCCTGTGTAATTCGATGGGTAGTGCGCCGCGAGGTCGTTGTTACTGCTCTCATTCCCCGCTGCAGCGACGACAAGTGCGCCCGCAGCCGAGGCTGCCGTGATCACATCCTGCTCGAATTGAGAATAGCCGCCCGGCCGGCCCCAGCTGCAATTGATGATCGAGGCCCCGTTCTGGTATGCATAGACAATTCCCTCGTAGCCAAAGGAAATGAGATTATCGCCGGTTACAGACGCAGCACAGACGGGCATCATGCCGCAGTTCCAGCTCGAGCCCGCCATGCCCTTGCCGTTGTCGGTGACGGCTCCGAAATGGCTCGCGGTCGCTGTGCCGTGTGCATAACTTCCAGGCGCCGTGCCCACGCCTGTCGGATCGTAGGTGTTGTTTGTGAAATTCCAGCCGACAATGTCGTCGACGTACCCGTTGCCGTCATCATCGAGGCCGTTCAGATCACCGGAGTCAAACACGCCGTTATGAATCAGGTCCTCGCCGGGATTGACGTGGACGTTCGCCAACAGGTCCTCGTGCTGCCAATCGGTCCCACCATCCACGTCCGCAATGACCACCGCACCGCTCCCTCTGGCAATGTTCCAGCCGGCGTATGCGTTCATGCGTGTCAGCGCGTCAGCCTGATTGACCAGCAAAGGATCGTTCGGTTCTGCGTACAGGCGCTGGTAGTACTTCGGTTCCGCGTACTCCACCCCGGGGAGTCCCGCGATTTGCCGGGCGACCGCAACGGGATCGAGGGCATCGCGCAAGGTCAATGTATACACGCGGGAGAGTCCGGCGAGATCGAAGGACGGCGGCGCCTTTTCGAGAGGGGATGTTCGGGGGAACATACTGCGCATCGATGTAACACCCATCCGCGTCAATGATGGGGAGAGCGTAATGCCGGCCTTGCCGGGGGTCCCGGATGTTTCGGGCGCATCTGATTTGAACTTGACGATTACGGTGCCCGGGTCAACAGCTCCCGCCACCGGTTCGTGCACTTCACGGGCAGCAGTGTGTCTCACCCGCACTGCCGCTCCGAGCGGTTGCGGCCCCGAACCGTTCGCGATCAGGGTAACCGCGAGGAATAAGTATGAACGTAACATAATGTGGTGGTTGTGATACATGGTCGTCCCTTGAAGAAACGAATGAATGACCGAGAATGCAAGGGGCTGCATCGCGCGGCCGGAATTCATGTTGACTTTCCTGGGAGTATTGCGTACTTTTGGTGCAACTACTTCACCGTTGTTCAACTCTTCCGGGATCACACGCATACTGGACGTTGGTACTGAAAAGCAGCTGTGTATGTCTGATTCCGGAACCGAACGTCTCATGCGTATATCCTCTCTCGCGGTTATCCTTCTCCTGCTTCTGTTCGTTTCGTGCGAGAACAATCCCCTCGACGCGATCGACACTCAAGGCTCCGCACCGTATCTGCATTCAGCCGCTGTCAGTCCGGCGGGTTTCGACCTCGACGCCATGACCCAGGGGACTTCGTACCCGCTCTATGCTGCGTTGACAGCGACCGTAAGAGACCCTCAGGGGGCATCGGATGTCGCCGCTGTGACGTATGTCCTGTTCGATCCCTCAGGCGATTCGCAGGTGGCATCCGGGAAATGCGCCATCATCATGCCACCCACCCAGTCAGAGCCCGTCATCGGCACCGGCACGTTCTCGTTCAGCGTCGACGCGGGTGCAACCGGGAACTACCGGTTGGAAATCTCGGCGGTCGATCAGGCGGGACACATGAGCGCGACATTTGTGCAGGAGATACCAGTCTTCAGGGGGAAAAGCGCTCCATTCCTGAGCCTCCCGGGTGCCCGTCTCCTGGCCGAGTCCGGTGCCGACTCCATCAGATATGCGCTCAGCATTTCTGCAACAGACGGGAACGGGCTAGGTGACATCTCGAAGGTGACCGTGCGTGCAGTCGGTGCGAAAGACGATACCCCGCGCACAATGTACGACGACGGAGGCAAACTGCACGCAGACGCAGTTGCGGGTGACGGGACCTATTCGCTGCCCCTATGGGTAGCCCCCCTCGGTGATATTCACGACGTCGTTTTCGAATTCAGCGCCGAGGACAGGGCAGGGCATCCGAGCAATATCGCCCGCCGGCCGGTGGCCAACGCGGTTCCTCGGTTCATCACCCTGGATGTACCATCCACAATACAACGCCCGGCCAGCGGCGCCAGCACGGTCACATTCAGGGTTACGGTGACCGATGATGACGGCCTCCCGGATATCGATTCCGTCTACTTCCGCAATATGAGCACTGCGAACCCGGTTCCCTTCCCACTCTATGACGATGGGAACCTGCAGACTCACGGCGACTCAACCGCGCTTGACGGCTCGTATGCCTCAATCCTGGAGATCAGCTCTTCGAATTCACCGGGAGTGAAGGCATTCCGGTTTTCGGTGACGGACCGTTTTGGTGCGCGCGCCGACACCACAAGAAACATCACCATCAATTGACGGCCATGACACGAATAGCGATTATCCTGACGATCGTCGCGGCCGTTCTGGGAGCCGGTACACTCTGTACACCTCCGGCCGCCCGCGCTCAGTCCCTTTTCTTGAAGTCCTACACACTTGACGACACGCGCGGCGAGATCTCAGGAACAATCCCGAGCAATTCCGTCTCCCATATTTCTGTACGCGGCACGGCTATATGGATCGGGACGAGTAAGGGGCTCGCCCGCAGCTCTGATGGTGGACAGAGCTGGGAGCGCTTCGCAAACGTTCCTCAGTTCGCAAGCAAAGGCATCTTTGCAGTGGCGGTGCGCGGTGATACCGTATGGGCTTCTACCGGCTTCTCCAAAGATGTGGATGGACAATCGGTGCAGACCGGAAGCGGATACACCTATTCGCTTGACAACGGAGCCGCATGGTTCGCACTTCCCCAGACTCTTGACCCCCGTGATGACAGCGTCGTGACGTACGGAATCAATACCGTCAAATTTCTTCCCATCGTCGTCCCCGAACAAAACGTCACGTTTGACATCGCGTTGAGCTCGGGCACCGTCTGGATTTCCAGTTGGTCAAGCGGCGTCCGAAAATCCACCGATCGCGGCGCCACGTGGCAGCGCATTGTCCTGCCATCCAAACTGATGCCGTCCATTGCACCGACCGATACGCTGGTGGCCTACAAGATCGACCCGCGGCAGGACAACAACTATCTCGCATTTTCCGTCTATGCCCAGGACGACGATACCATCTGGGTGGGAACCGCAGGAGGCGTCAACCGTTCGACCGACGGGGGATCCAGCTGGACGAAACATAGGAGGGATCTGCAGACTGAGGGCATCCTCAGCGACTGGGTCAT
>DAINBR010000182.1:0-7033 GCA_036732865.1 Bacteroidota bacterium
GTCCGTTACGATGAAGGCGTCTTTGTTGGATACAGGTGGTACGAAAAGAAGAACATCGAACCGCTCTTCCCGTTCGGCCACGGGTTGTCGTATACTTCCTTCGAGTATCGCGATCTCAACATCACACGAGACAAGTCCGGTCAGGGGGCGGTCACGGTGAGCTTCACGGTGAAGAATGCCGGGATCCGGGAAGGAAGCGAAATCGCACAGGTGTACGTGCAAGATGTTGAATGCACAGTTCCACGGCCAGTGAAAGAACTGAAGGGATTCAGAAAGGTATCCCTGAAGCCGGGTCAACAGACGACCATTCGCCAGGAGCTTCGTCCTATCGACTTTTCGTATTGGAACCCGGGGACGCGGAAGTGGCAGGCCGAGCCCGGGGTGTTCCGGATCCTCGTCGGCTCCTCCTCCAAGGATGTCCGATTGACAGGCGAGGTCTCACTGAAGAGGTTTGGCACTCCATAATGTCAAACCCGTGATCAAAGCGTAACCGGCTCAAACCTGATTGAGCGAAGAGAAAACGAGTCGATGGATATTTCGGCATCGCCGATGGGCGAGCATGATATGAGCCCTGAGGATGAGCCGGCGGGGGCTGTGGACAACACGCGGAGCGTGTCACTTCTTCCCAAAAACACGCCTGTCGTCTCATCTGTCCTGATTGTTTTTCCGTCATCGCGCAACCATGTCACCTGGAACAGAACTGTCGTGGGCATCGATCGGGATTCTCCCACGCAGGAACAGTAGTACATGGTGCCGCCTTCTCCTGTAAAGCGTATTCCGTTTGCCGCGGCGTTGTCCGGGTTTTCTGCCTGAGTGGGAACCATTTCGGAACCGTACATCGCCGCGTGGGGCGTCTCCTTCACGGCGAAGAGTGCGATGCCAGGGCTCCGGAGGATCGGAACGACGAACCGTCGCACCAACCAATCCGGTTTGCATTCCGAACCACCCGAGCCTTCCCGGATAAGCAGGTGACTGGTTTTCATGCTGTTGAGTTCTTGCCGCAAGCTATCCTCGCTACCTCCCAACAGGTTCGTGAGTCGGCTATAGCGCCACGGGCCGAAAACGTCGCCACGGAACTCTCCTTCCGCATAATACGCCATGCGTGCATCACCGTAGGAGTAGAGCGTGTACGACGATCCGGCAACACTGTTCAAATAGCGGACAGCACCATACGACGGAAGACGCTTTTCGAGGAATGCGTCCCGTTCCCCCGGTGAGACAGGCGGCCGACCCATGGAAGTCACGGTATGCAGGGCGAAGCGCCATCCCGGGAGCAAAAGGAGCGCCGCGACAATTGCCACAGCGAACAACCTGGCCGGCCTGGATGAGGGGAAGAAGTGCCCGAAGAGGCGCCCCATGCCGGCTGCAGCCAGAACGCACACGAGCGGCAGCACCGGGATAAGATACCGAAGGATCTGCGAGGTATAGAACCAGAAGAGCACGAAACTCAGAACGACGACGGCAATCCTTCGGGCATACGCCTTTTGCGCAATCTCATAAATCGCGAAGGGAATCCCGATCAGCAACGATATCGAGAGCTCTCCATCCGAGTGGAAATACTCGGCGTGGGTGAAAAGGTTCCATGGAAGCATCAGCAACGCCCGCATGCTGGTCCCTGTGCCGTAAGATGCAAGAAGATCCGCGGTCTGTCCCTGCACATCAGCGTCATTCCAGTATGCGTGACCGAAGAGGGATGAGAAAAAGGGCCACACAGGATTGCCGGTGTGGTATGCATTGTACAGATACCACGGCAGGGCAATGATGATGCAGGATATGATGAACGTGAGCAGAGGTCGCACCGAGCGCTGGTGCCGCGACACAGCGATCAACACACACCCGAGAGCCAGCGGGAAGAAGAGGGCAGAATACTTGGTTCCCGCCGCGCAGCCTGCCATTACGCCGCTGAAAACCAGCCAGGGATCATTCTTGTCTTCACACCAGCGTTCGAATGAGAGGACTGCCACTGCTACAAACGCCATGAGCGCCATATCAGTGTACGCCACTCCTGCCAGCACGAGGAGAACGGAGTTGGAAAACACCAACGCTGCCCCCCAGTACGAAGCCGCCCGCTGACCGATGTGTCTGAGAAAAGCAGCGACTGCCAGTGCGGTGACGAGGAGAAAAATCAAGCTGATGCACTGTGCAAGGATATCGCTTCCCATCATCAATGCGGCTGTGAAGAGCATTTCCACCAGCTGGGGGAACACCGCATAACGGTATTGTGGTGTCGGCTGCACTGAGCCGGTCTGCAGGTAACGCTGCGCAATCGCCAGATGATATGTGATTGAGTCGGAGGCTGTCGGTGGATACAAGGGAAGCGCGAACAGGGGAACAAGGATGAGAACACTGACAAAAGCGACGAGAAGATGGGAGCGAGAGATATCCCTTAGGCGGTTGACCTGTCGGTCGGCGCGATGAAGGATGATTATGCCTGTCACCACGAGCAAACCGATCGTGGCCCCCAGAACCCATGGAAAGAGAACGCGACTGATCCCGACCAGAAATACCACGAGGGCAACTACACCCAATCCTGCGGCGACCGAGCACGCCGTCTCCTCGGAAAAAGAATCAAAACGCAACCGCAGGAGCTCAGTTGCGGACCTGCCGAGGATAAACGCAACTGCAATGATCAGCAGGGTTCCTGCAACCGTCATTTCGAGAAACAGAAGAGTATTTAGATTCATGTGGGCAAGGAGACGTTTCGACAATGTACAGACATTCGTGAATTGATGAAAGAATTGGAATTCATTTGTGGATTTTCTACCTTGCACCGCACCCATGGAACCACATAAGCGTACCGTTGCGGTTGTCATTCCCGCGTTCAACGAAGAAAAGGCCATCCGCAGTGTGGTAGAGGATGTCATTTCTTCGATTCACGCGCAAGGTGTGGATGCGCATATCATAGTGATCAACGACGGCTCTTCAGACAACACCGCTATGGCCGTGGGCAGTCTCCCCTGCACTCTCCTCAATCTCCCCTTTAATCTCGGCATCGGAGCGGCGGTTCAACTCGGTTTTCGCTACGCACAGAAGCTCGGATGCAACACAGCAGTGCAGGTGGACGGTGACGGCCAGCATCCTGCACGCGAGATCGGGCGGCTCCTGGAACCGGTTCTCAATGACAGTGCGGACGTCGTCATTGGGTCCCGTTTTCTCGTCAAAGGAGGCTCCCGCTCGACGCTCGTACGTCGTGTGGGAATCCGGTACTTCAATGCACTGGTGGGGCTCCTGATCGGGAGACGCGTTACCGACAGTACGTCCGGCTTTCGGGCATTGAATCGCCGGGCGCTCGAGGTATGTGCGTGGGAGTACCCTGACCAGTATCCTGAACCGGAAGCAATAATCTCATTCGCAAAACGGAAACTCCGGGTCGCAGAGGTGTCAGTGCGGATGAACGACAGGCAGAGTGGTCGGTCATCAATCAACACGTTTGCCGGGTTCGTCTATATGATAAAGGTTTCCCTCGCCGTGTGTATTGCAGTCCTCAGAACTCATCAGGAAGGATAGCGCTCATGGACTCCATCGTCCCCCTCCGAATCCAAATTGTCAGCATTTTCGGAAGCGTCCTCTTCCTGGCGGTGATTGGCAGGCTGATCCTGAAAGGTAAGTTGCGAGAAGAATATGCCATCGTCTGGATATTTGCGACGGCGGTATTGCTTCTGCTGTCGATATGGCGAAACGGTCTTGAGGTGCTTGCAGCTGTTCTTGGCGTCTACTACGCTCCGTCTCTTCTGTTCTTAGTGGCCTTGTTCGCGGTCACCGCTTTCCTGGTTCACCTCTCGGTCGTGGCATCCACACTCCAAAGGCAAAACAAGATACTTGCCCAGGAACTCGCCCTGCTTCGGGACGAGATGCAGAAAATGAACAACACGCGCTAGTTGTCGACGCTACGAGCGTTCCGTAGACGGGTCGGGATGCATGCGATGCGTCTGTGCCATCTCCTGCAACCATGCGGCCAATGCCTTCGTCCGGTCCTTAGGTTCCAGAATCGAGCGGAGATACGCCGGCGGGTTTGTCACCCCACCGTGGAGGAAATCGCAGGCTCCTAGAAAGGGGCCTTTTTGTTCAGACTGCAGTGATCGGAGTCAGCCTCCCTGAGCACCCCCAATTTGCGGTGGTTTTCAATTGTGCTGTGCAGGAACAATCGTTGTTTCCGTGTTGTTGTCGACTCCAGGGATGAAGGAGCAAATATGAAACGCATGAGGGTGACGCTACTCGCGATCTTGCTTGCCGGGAGTCCGTTTGAGGTATCCGCTCACCCAGGATCGGCGATCGTCGTGGACCGGCAAGGGGGTGTCTATTTCGTTGATACTGGATCCGGTGTGTGGAAGGTCGGACCGGATGGTAAACTCACGGGAATAGCGGGGCCTGCTTTCCATTGGATGGCCATTGACGATGATGGTCGACTGAAGAATGCAACCCTGCCGTACTTTTCGTCCGGGGATGCGACCGTAACGCGCGTTGGTGTCAATCCCACTCTCCTCCTCTCTAGTGACTTTCCGATCCGTGTCGGCCGTGACGGGGCCCTCTACTACCCGTGGCTTTCCGTTGGCAAATCATTGCAGCTTTTCCGCCTGGCACCGACGGGAACCACAACAGTGTTCCAAACGCTTCCGGCGAACACCGAGAGCGGACCACTCCGCTGGTTGAATGGGATTGTGACGGGACCGGATGGATCTGTTTACTATACAGAAAACCGCGCCGTCCGGAAGATCACTCCTCAGGGGGAGCTTACCACGATCGTTGAGAATGTAACTTTACCCGGGTGTGGCTCTGTCCCCGGTGTTGGGCCGGACCTCGGGCCGTACTTCCGCGGACTTGAAGTTGACACTCGAGGAAACATCTTCGTGGCCGCCACTGGTTGCGGGGCGGTCGTCAAGATCTCACCCGACAAGCGGGTTTCAACCGTCCTGCGAACCTCAAGTCCGTGGTCACCTACAGGCGTCGCCGTGTCGGGCGGCGACCTGTTCGTGCTTGAGTACCTCCACACTGCGAGCGACAACCGCAAGGAGTGGCTCCCGAGGATAAAAAGACTTTCCTCCGACGGCCGGGTATCCACGATTGCGACCATTGACCGCCGATAGAAGAAGTCCCCATCAAGCGTCGTCGATATCCATCTCCATCCGCAGCATCACGCAGCTAAGGGTTTTTCCCTGCGCATCGTTCTTCAACGATTTCGTCCCACCACCGCCGAGAGCTTCATGGAGGAGGAAATTCAGTGCATGGAGATTCGGGAGCTCAAACCGTTCCACTTTCCCGAGGCAGATTCCCGAAAAATGTTCCGCAACCCGCTCAGCTGTCAAGTAGCTGACCAGAAGCGGGTAGTACTCCGGCTTACGGGCGATAACGCCGATGTTCGCGGTGTCTCCCTTGTCGCCCGAGCGGGCGTGAGCGTATCGGATCAACTGGGCTTTCATCTGATGCTTCCATCTTCTAAGACTGTACTACAAAGCAGCTGTCTCCACGAGCGGCGTCACCAGGGCCTTCCGAAGCAGCGCGGGCCAGTACGCGATCACCTCACTCGGTCTCGGGCGCCCGCCGGCGAACCCGGTGACCGATGGGGGGCCGGTAAGCACGAGTGGCGCAATCTCTCTGCCGAACCGTTCGACCGCATCACGGTCCTGACCCCTGACACCGATCCTGAGAACCACCTCATTCGGCTCGGCAATCTCCGCAGAGCGTGGGCCAAATGAGGAGTCGAGGCCAAGGAGCTCCGACCGGATTTCCTCGAACGAGAGGCCGAGATCGGCCAGGCGAATCCGGAGGATCCGGTCTGCCGCACGGGCCTTTTCCACGGCGTCGGGCCAGGCATACGTCAGCGTTCCGACGGCGGTATATCCGTCTTGGTAAGCCATCGAAACCTTGTAGAACTCCGTCGCGGGGCGTCCCTTTACCCCCCAGACGCGAACGCGGTCCGGACCGGCCCCTTCGAGGCGGATCGTGGTGAAGTCCGCCACGCAATCAGGCGTGATATAGAATGCCGGATCACCCAGTTCGTAGAGGAGCTGTTCCTTGACGGTCGCTTCGGAGACGAGGCCCCCGGTTCCCTGATGTTTCGTGACGACAAACGTTCCATCCGGGAAGGCTTCGGCGATCGGGAATCCGACGTGTGCCAGATCCGGCACTGACCTCCAGTCGCCGAGGAAGTTTCCGCCGCTTGCCTGGGCTCCACATTCCAGAATATGTCCGGCAACCGTTCCTGACGCAAGACGGTCCCAGTCATCCTGCCTCCACCCGAACTCGTGGATCATCGGTGCGAGGGTAAGCCCGGTGTCGGTGGTCCGTCCGGTGATGACAATCTGGGCCCCCTGCTGAAGAGCCTCAACGATGGGAGCCGCACCGAAGTAGACATTTGCGCTGATGAGCCGCTGCCGGATCGAGGAGAGGGGTTCCCCAGTTTCCATGTTCGCCAGCGGAGCTCCGGTGGCCGTGAGCGAGTCGATGTTCCGAAGAATGTCGTCACCCCGCACGACGGCGATCCTCAGTCTTTGAATTCCTTTCCTTCGTGCTACTTCGAAGAGGGCGTCACGGCAGGAAAGCGGATTGACACCACCGCCGTTGGTGATAACCCGGATCCCGCGGGACACGATTTCCGGAAGGATCTCGGCGATGAGCGGGATGAGGTCCCGGGCGTATCCGAGGGATGGGTCCTTCAGTTTTTGTTTCTGAAGGATGGACATTGTCACCTCTGCGAGGTAGTCCATTACAAGATAGTCGATCGGGCCCTTCCGGACCTGGTCGATAGGAGCGTTGGGGAGGTCCCCCCAGAAGCCCTGACCGCTGGCAATGCGAATGGATGGTCTCATGCGGGGTTCAGACCTGGATGATGCCGGGATTGAACGGTGCGATCTGCGAGTTGTTCGCCGCGAGGGTGATTCCCCGGTCGATGATGGCCCGCGTGGTGACCGGATCGATGATATCGTCAACCCAGAGACGCGCCGCTGCAAAAAGGGGATCGAGTTCAGTCTCGTAGCGCTGCCGGATCTCGCGCGACAGGGTTTCGCGCTCCGCGGCTGGCATCTGTTCTCCTCTC
>DAINBR010000183.1:0-7021 GCA_036732865.1 Bacteroidota bacterium
GGTTTGGCGCAGGCGTCGGTAACACCGATCACAGGAACAACGTCATCTACAATTGGGGCTTCAACAGTGCCTATGGCGGCGAGGCCTACGACACGTCATGGGGAAGCGCGCTCTCCACCATCAACATGGTGGCGAACTACTACAAACCGGGTCCGGCGACGAAATCGGGTGTGCGCTACAGAATCATCAACCCCTCCAAAACCGTTGTGACAGGTTTCGGCTATTGGCATGTGAGCGGCAATGCTGTCGAGGGATATCCAACCGCCACGGCGGACAACTGGACTTACGGGGTGCAGGGGCCAACCGTCGCGGAGAAGACAGCGATGCGCTCTGACGTCCCATTTCCACATTGCCCCATCATCCAGCAATCCGCAGAAGAAGCTTACGCCTCAGTCCTTGCAAGCGCGGGAGCAATCCTTCCGAGGAGGGATTCGGTGGACCTGCGCGTGCTCAACGAAGTGTCCACCGGAACGGCGACGTATGAAGGACCGACGTACAGGGCGACCCAAGGGTTCCCGTCATCTGCACCCACAACGGGCATCATTGATTCGCAAACTGATGTCGGGGGATGGCCCCCGCTCAACTCAATGCCGGCCCCGCTCGACACGGACCACGATGGGATGCCGGACATCTGGGAGAACAGTCACGGCTTGAGTCTGTCTGATCCCTCAGACCGCAATATTGTCGGTCCGGACGGATACACGAATCTGGAGACCTATCTGAACCTCATCGGGGTTGTCGTGGGTGTCGATGATGAGGCCGGACTCCCGGAATCGGTGCTCCTCTATCCAAACTATCCGAATCCTTTCAATCCCACAACAACCATAGAATTCACGCTCCGGAGTGGGGTTCCCGGTTTAGATGTCCGCGGACCGGGGGAGATGTGGGTAAAGCTGTCCGTGTACGATATGCTCGGCCGGCAGGTGGAGGTGCTGTTGAACGAACCAAAGGAACCGGGAAACTACGCGGTGACATGGAATGCAGGGGGGCTATCGAGCGGTGTGTATTTCAGTGACCTTGAATCGGGGGGAACCCGGCTGTGGGGGAAGATGCTTCTCCTTAAATAAGGGGATGTTGAAGTTGCGTTTCTCTACGGATGCTTGTATTATGGCTTGGGTCTGACTGCCGGCCTTCTTCCAGGTCCGTGTGCTGACCTTCTTCCTGGAAAGACTGCTTCCTGAAATAGAAACCCTTCGTTCTCACTATCCTGGAGTGCACTCCAATGAGCATTCTTGAACCCCTCGATTGGATAGTCCTTTTCGGCTACTTCGGCCTCATCATCGGGATTGTCATTTGGGTTTCGAAGAAGCAGAAAAACACCACTGACGGCTATTTCCTTGCAGGCAGGGAATTGGGGTGGTTCATCATCGGGGCGTCCATCTTCGCTTCGAATATCGGATCGGAGCATCTGGTTGGACTGGCGGGATCGGGGGCTACGGACGGCGTCGCAATGGCGCACTACGAACTTCACGCATGGTGCCTGCTGGTTCTTGGATGGGTGATGGTGCCGTTCTACATGCGTTCCCATGTGTTCACCATGCCTGAATTTCTCGAACGCCGGTTCTCGCCGACCGCACGCACAGTGCTTTCGGTAATCTCGCTCGTTGCGTATGTCCTGACGAAGATCGCAGTCGGTATCTTTGCCGGCGGTGTTGTGTTCTCAGTCCTTTTACCTGAAATGAATGTCGCCGGTCTCGATGCTTTCTGGATCGGATCGATACTTGTTGTCGTGATCACCGGGCTGTACACGATTGTCGGCGGCATGACTGCGGTTGCGTATACCGAGGCAATCCAGACAATCATCCTGATCATCGGTTCGGCGCTTGTGACGATATTCGGGTTGCAGGCACTGGGCGGATGGTCGGAGTTGCGCGCAATCGTTCCTTCGGAGATGTTCAACCTCTGGAAGCCGCTGGTACCGGCAGGAATGGAAGGCACCTGGGCGCCCGTCAAGACCTCCACCCAGATGGCGTGGTACTTCAACGACGCCTACCCATGGATCGGAATGCTTTTCTGCGCCCCGATCATCGGCCTGTGGTACTGGTGCACAGATCAGTACATTGTGCAGCGTGCTCTGACCGCGAGGAATGAGACTCAAGCTCGCCGCGGGACTATTACCGCAGCATTCTTCAAGCTCTTGCCGGTCTTCATTTTCATCATCCCAGGCATTATCTGCTACGCCCTCGCAGTCTCCGGAAAGATACCTGCCTTCCAATCTCTGTTGATCGGCCCCGACGGCAATGTGATCCGCGAAAATGCACAGCAGGCATTCCCGCTGATGGTCGCAAACGTTCTACCCGTCGGCATTCGCGGGTTGGTCGTGGCAGGCCTTCTTGCGGCGCTGATGAGTTCTCTGGCGGGCGCTTTCAATGCGTGCGCGACGCTCTTCACCATCGACTTCTACGGACGCCTGCGTCCCGCCACCACCCAGGCACGGCTCGTATGGGTGGGACGCGTGGCAACCGCTGTCATGGTGCTTATCGGCCTCCTCTGGATCCCTGTCATTCGGGGTGGACGGGGACTGTATGACTACCTGCAGGGCATGCAATCGTACCTCGCACCGCCGATCTTTGTGGTCTTCTTCCTTGGTGTCTTCCACAAACGGCTGAATGCCAAGGGCTGCCTGTCGGCTCTGATTGTGGGATTCACCCTTGGGATACTTCGGCTGGCAGTGGACACACCAGTGAAACTCATCGATGGGTTCCAGTACACGGACGGCTCGTTTCTCTGGATCGTAAACCACATCTTCTTCCAGTACTACAGCATTATCATCCTGCTCGTCTCTGCGGCCGTGATGGTGGTGGTGAGCTACATGACCGAGCCCCCGTCCTACGAAAAGATCAGCGGGTTGACATATGCAACCAGAACTGAGGCCGACAAACGCGCGACCCGCTCTTCCTGGGCCACGATGGATGTTGTGCTGTCGTGTTTAGTCCTGGTGTTGATACTTGCGGCTTATCTCTATTTTGTCGGTTGATCCGGCCGGGGGACGGCACACATGAGCAACTTCGTCCTTGGCCTGGATTTCGGGACCAACTCCTGCCGCGCGCTCCTCGTGGATCTCAGCGACGGCCGCGAGCTCGCGAGTTCGGTCTTTGCGTATCCATCCGGAGAAGCGGGAGTCATTGTCGATCCCGCCGATCCGAACCTGGCCCGGCAGAATCCCGCGGATTACCTCCTTGGCATTGAATACACCGTGCGCCAGGTCATCGGCGAAGCACGGCGCACTCTTGCTGATTTCTCGCCTGACGAGGTTGTGGGCATCGGCGTCGACACCACCGGAAGCAGCCCAATGCCGGTCGACTCCTATGGCATGCCGCTCTGCTTCGACGAGCGCTTCAAGGATAACCCCGCCGCAATGGTCTGGCTCTGGAAGGACCACACGAGTTTCGCAGAAGCCGCCCGCATTACCGGGCTGGCAGCGAAGATGCGCCTCCGGTACCTGGCGAAAATCGGAGGCACCTATTCGTCGGAATGGTTCTGGAGCAAGATCCTGCGCCTCAAGGACACTGCGCCGGAAGTCTACGAAGCAACCGCAAGCGTTGTGGAAGTGTGCGACTGGATTCCCGCGCTTCTGACCGGTGAGACCATGCCCGGCATAATCCGTCGGAGCGTCTGTGCCGCCGGACATAAGGCGATGTTCAGCCGTGAATGGGGCGGGCTGCCGGACGAAGAGTTCCTCGAAGCCCTCTCTCCGGGCCTCGGGCAACTGCGGGCGAAGCTCTACGATGAGGCTGCGACGTCTGATTGCCGTGCAGGCTACCTTGCGCCCGCCTGGGCGAATGCCCTCGGACTTTCGGAAAAGACCGCCGTCGCTGTCGGAGCTTTCGACGCGCACATGGGTGCCGTCGGCGCTGGCGTCTCTCCCGGAACGCTCGTAAAGATCATAGGGACCAGCACCTGCGACGTGATGATCTCTCCCCATGATCAGCAGCTGCAGGACATTCCGGGCGTGTGCGGGATCGTCGATGGGTCTGTCATCAATGGTTACTTTGGCATCGAGGCAGGGCAGTCTGCAGTCGGCGACATCTTTCTCTGGTTCGTGAACAATCTGGTGCCTGAATCGTACGGGTCGACACCCGACGAACGTTTCCGGCAGCTCGAACTCGCGGCAACTCAGCTGAAACCTGGAGAGAGCGGGCTGCTCGCGCTTGACTGGAACAACGGGAACCGCACAATACTCGTGGATGTGCGGCTCACTGGACTGCTTCTCGGTCAGACTCTGCACACCCGTCCTCACGAGATTTACCGCAGTCTGATAGAGGCAACGGCATACGGCGCCCTCGTGATCATCGACCGCATCGAAGAGTACGGAGTACCCATCAGGGAGATTGTCAACTGTGGTGGGCTGGCTGTGCGCAGCCCTTTATTGATGCAGATATACGCCGACATCACCGGGCGTCCGATGAAGGTCTCGCGCAGCGAACAGACTCCGGCGCTGGGTGCGGCGATTTTCGGGGCGGTGGCTGCGGGGAAAGAGGCCGGAGGATATGCCACAGTTGAAGATGCCCAGCGGACGATGACGGGCACACGGACCACGTACCTTCCCGATCAGGACGCCCACGCGGTGTATGCACGCCTGTATGCGCTCTACCACCAACTCCACGATGCCTTTGGCACACCCAGGTGGTCGGGCGGACTGTACAACGCGATGAAGGACCTGCTGACACTCAGAGACGAAGTCCGGAAGGCTACATGATGCTGCCCCAACTGCAGAGAAAAAACGTCCGGAGGGCCATATGATGCTGCCACGCCTCCGGAAGGAAGTTGCTGAAGCAAACAAGAGTCTTGTTAGGCTGGGATTGGTCACGCTCACCTGGGGAAACGTGAGCGGGTTCGACCGCGGGAGGGGACTTGTCGTGATCAAGCCGAGCGGCGTTCCATACGCTGCTCTGAAACCGGCAGACATGGTGATAGTGGATCTCCAGGGTAAGGTGGTCGAAGGACGGCTCAAGCCATCGTCAGACACGCCGGCGCACGTCGAGCTCTACCTCAGCTTTGCCGATATCGGCGGCATCACCCATACCCACAGTACGTGCGCAACCGTCTTCGCCCAGGCGAAGAGAGAGATTCCGTGTCTCGGCACGACGCATGCGGACCATTTCCGGGGCGCCGTGCCCGTAACGCGGTTGCTCTCCGAGCTTGAAGTGGAATATGATTATGAACGGAACACGGGGAAGGTGATCGTCGAACGGATGCGCGGAGTTGACCCCGTGTCAATGCCTGCTGTGCTTGTGGCGGGGCATGGGCCCTTCTGCTGGGGCGTGAATGCCGGGGAATCGGTCGTCAACAGTGTAGCCCTTGAGCGGGTGGCGGAGATGGCTCTCGCCGTCTATCGCTTGAACCCCGAAGCGCGGCCACTCCCCGCTTATGTGGCGGAGAAGCACTTCGGCCGGAAGCACGGCCCGGATGCATCATACGGACAGAAAAAACGATAAGGACCACTCTATGCAGAATGTTCCCGTTGTCACGCTCGGCCTGGTGGCGGTCAGCCGCGACTGTTTCCCGATTGAGCTCTCGCGTCAGCGACGGAAGAAAGTAGCGGCAGCTTGTGCGGCGAAGAAGATCCCGATTGTTGAAATCGAGACAGTCATCGAAAATGAACAGGATGCGTTGAAGGCTCTCGACGAGATGTCGCAAAAGGGCGTGAACGCCATGGCCGTCTACCTCGGGAATTTCGGTCCAGAAGGGCCCTCGGCGATGCTGGCGCAGAGATTCGCAGGGCCGGCCATGTTCGTTGCCGCGGCTGAGGACACCGGAAACGATCTGATCAACGGCAGGGGTGATGCCTATTGCGGAATGCTCAGCGTCTCGTACAGCATCGGCCTGCGCCGCCTGAATCCTCACATTCCCGAGTATCCTGTCGGTGATCCTGAGGATATTGCGGCCATGATCGGCGAATTCATCCCCGTTGCGCGCGTGGTGATCGGCGTGCGGAATCTCAAGATCATCTCGTTCGGACCGCGGCCCTTCGATTTCCTTACCTGTCATGCCCCGATCCAGCCGTTGCACGACCTCGGGGTGGAGATCATGGAAAACAGCGAGCTGGACCTCCTGGACATCGTGCAGGCGCAGAAAGATTCTCCCGAGGTCCAAAAGATCGTGCAGGAGATGACGGGTGAATTGAAAGACGGAAACACATATCCGGAACTCCTCGTGAAACTCGCGCAGTACGAGTTTGCCCTGGAGCGATACATGCAGGCGCATCTCGGTGCCGCAAAGTACTGCGCCTTTGCAAACAAGTGCTGGCCGGCGTTTCAAAAATACTTCGGACATGTGCCGTGCTTCCTGAACTCACGCCTCGCGGCCAGGGGTGTCCCGGTAGCCTGTGAAGCAGACATCTACGGCGCATTGAGCGAATACATGGCCGTGTGCGCGACCGAAGTCCCTCCGGCGATTCTGGACATTAACAACACCGTGCCCAAGGACATGTACGAGGAGAGCAGGGCAGAGGTCGGAAGTTATCAGCTGACGGATCTCTGGATGGGCTTCCACTGCGGGAATACCTCCTCCGCCTGCATCATCAACCCCGTGATGCAGTATCAGATGATCATGCACCGGTTACTGGAGCCCGGGAAAGAGCCGAATATCACTCGTGGGACAGTGGAGGGTCAGATCAAGGCAGGTCCGATTTCCGTTTTCAGGATGCAGGCAACGAGTGCTGCAGAACTCCGCGCTTATGTGGCCAACGGCGAAGTGCTCGCCATCAACCCCAAATCGTTCGGATGCATCGGAGTCTTTGCCATCCCTGAGATGGGCCGGTTCTACCGTCACGTGCTGATCGAGAAGCGCTTCCCGCACCACACGGCGATTGCATTCAAACATGCGGGGAAGACCCTGTTCGCGGCGAGCCGGATGCTCGGAGTGAGCGAGGTTTTCTTTAATTTACCAAAGGGTGCCTACTACCCGTCGGAGAATCCATTTTAGGGGTACATCGGGTCTGACCCCAACCGATTGATAATTGTCGATAGTCTATTGTCTATTGACTATTGGCTCTGTCCTACCGCCTTACGCCTTGATC
>DAINBR010000184.1:0-6966 GCA_036732865.1 Bacteroidota bacterium
CTTGACCGGAGTCGACGGCGATCGAGCCACTACTGCTACTCGATCAACCGACGGGCAAAGATTCCGGCAACGGGGTTGTGCCGTGTCCTTCCCGCCAGCTCGACCTGGCAAATGATGTACGCGCCTTTCCCGCTGGGCCTTTCGGCTGCAGCGAACATCTTCTTCCAGGCTCCGCTGCCCCAGATCCCATTACCGTTCGTGAGGATTGGCTGCCAGCCGTCGGCTTCGAATACCGTCGGCAGCAGCGGCCGGAAGTAGTCGGCCTTCGGATCGTACCAGCACTTGAAATCTTCCGGCTCAAACCCCGATACCAGACGATGTCCGGTAGCCCGCGACACAAACTCACGAGCTCGCATCACGCACTCCTCAACGCGCACCGTTGTGCCACCGATCTCGTACTCTCCGACCGGCAGTTCGATGAACACCGCCCGGGAACCTGCAGCCACGGCACGGTCAATGACGGAACTGCGGCGCCTATAGGCGGCATAGTCGTCAATGAGAAAGACTGACGTTGTTTTGGCGTCTGGTCTTCCACCCAACTCGCGCAGCAGTTGTTGAGCCTTGCCGGTACCGATGATCCTGACCGGCGTCTTTTTCATGCCCGGTAAATCCGGAAAGACTTCGTATTCGATCTCCGTATCGCGCAGGATCTTCTCTCCCTCGGCAAGTGCGAGGCGCAAGGTGTATGGAGTCCGTCGGTCGACTTGCGGCGCGCTGTGTGAGAGGAATCCCTGGAACGTCGCACGTGTCCTCTCCACGGTGGCCGGAGCCTGTGCGGCAAAGATCACACGACCACCCTGTTCGATCTGCCAACGCAAGCGGACGTTCTTAGGGGTCTCAGGCGTGTCGTTGCAGATCCAGAACTCGAACATCATCGCCTCGCCGGAGGTGAACGTCCAGCGGTCGGTCCGAATGCTGACAGTCAGCGGTTCGAGCGCGTCCCGGTAGGCAAAGTACGCCGGTTTTGGCCGCCGCTCGCAGTCCATGATCGTCTTCATCCAGCTGGAAGGAAACGCATCGATGAACAAGTGGATTGCAAAACTCACCATCTGGTTGTCACGGCGGAATCGCTCAGCGAAAAGGCGCGTCGCCCAAGCCTGGTGACGCTGGCTGGCGCGCACCCAGTCTTCAAGTGTATGCTGCGTGTCAAACCACATGTAGTGGAACTTGCCTGTCTGCGCGCCGGGAATGGAGTCAGGCGACCAGGTGGATTCATTCGTGCCCGGCATCCATTCGCGGGGATAGTGGCGGCGCATGAGATCCGCGGGGTCGAGTCCTTCTGCTCCGAACTCGCCACACGCGTACAGCCAGTCGCGATTGACCGGGACCCAGTACCCCCGGTGCAGCTTGCCGAGCTCAAGTCCGTGACCGTTGTACCATCCGCAATAGCAGTGATTGTCGGGCAATGTTTCGCTGGGAGGATCGTAATCGCCCTCGACATGTTTGATGACGCGATCTGGGTTCAACACGCGCACGGCGCGGTCAGCCGCTCCGAAGAACGCCTCAAGGTCACTCCGGACGAGGTGTCGGTGAGGTTTGCCGCTGGCGTTGGGGAACGGTTCGTTGATGTAGGTGATCATGATGTTGCAGGCGTGGCCGCGCACCAATCGCTCCATCTCTTCGGCCTGGCGGACCGCCTCGGCGAATTTGTTGTTGCGCAGGCAACCGAACAGCGGCAGGTCGGTCTGTGTCATCAGCCCGAGCCGGTCGCAATACTCATAGACCTCGGGCTGGACAGGGCGCTGCGTGAGCCGCAGGTAGTTCATGTTGCAGATCTTGGCGAGCAGCATGTCGTCAACGAGTTGCCGGAAGTCTTTCCGGAACACATCCTGCTGCTCGAAACCCATCGTGTTAGCGCCGCGAAGTCTAATCTCCCGGCCGTTGAGGAACATCCTCCCTCGCGGCACTTTATCGTTCTCCTGCCGGAAAGTGCGCATGCCGAATTGCCGTTCAGTGGCGTCCAATATGCGCCCGGACTCGTCTAACAGGCGGACCTGGATCTGATAGAGCCACGGGGTCTGCAGCTCCCAGCGGCGCGGATGTGGGATGGAAAGAGGGACCTTGATTAGATTCGCGCCGGCACCCATAGTGAGCGTCACGTCCTGGTTGTCGGTCGGCTTCTGGAGATCTCCGACACCGGGGATAATTCTTGCCCCAGGCGTAAACCGGAGCTGGCTGATGACGGTCTGTTGGAAATTCTGACCGAACACTGAGATTTCAACCGAGGCAGGCCGGTTTCGGCGTTCCCGGTTCCAAACCTCGATCCATGCCTCGGCGCGCTCGGCATCCGGCAACGGGCGTACCCAGAGGTCGGCCACATACAGTAGGGCTCGTGCCTCGACCGTCACATCCTGATAGATTCCGAAGCCGGGTGGGCAATGGTGCCAGCCTTGTTCCGGATCGTCCCATCCGAGGTTCGTGGCGGCGTACATTTTATCTCCTTCCTCCGCCTGGCCCCACGAGTCGTTGCCCATGTATATTGCGTCGTTTTCGACTTTCACCAGCAGAATGTTGTCGCCTTCGCGCACGGATGCGATACACTCGAACTCAAATGGCGCGAAGAAGCCCTCGTGCGAGCCAAGGTAATGTCCATTGACGAACACGTGGGCTTTGTAGTCCACTGCACCGAACCGCACAAACAGCGCGCCCTTCTCAAGCATTGCTCGCGTTATCCGAAACGTTGTCCGGTAGTACGCAACAGCACGTCCGATCGGTCCGCCGAAGTGGGGTACGTTGATCGCAGTCCAGTCACCCGCACCGCTCAGCGCGTGCTGGAAATCCGTGCGGTCGGCCTCGGTTTCCAGGCGCCACTGGAACTCCTGCAGCCGTAACGTTTCCCGCAAGGACGGCAGCACAGGCGCGAAATCTTCGAGGAACGGCGCATACAGGAGCCTCTGCCGTGCCAGCTCAGCATTCAGTTCCTCCGGCGTATCGAGTTTCTCCGTCGGTGTGAAGGCCGCAGAGAGGTCGGCCTTTCCGCCCGACAACATCTTGCGCGGCAGGTTCGGTGGGCGGATTTCTTTGAGTTGTCCCCGTCGCGCCGCTATGTCTCGCTCTCCGATTTCTTCAAACACGTCCCTATTCGTGGTTTGTGTGTTACCCACTGTCGACACTTTCTGAACCTCCTCCTGCACAACGTCCTCCGCCGCCACAAAGCCACTCAGCATCTGGAGACCGACCAGAGCAATTACAGTTTGAGATAGCGCCGGCCAACCGTGGAATCTTTTCCTAACATCCATCTTGACGCTCCTTCTTGTGCTCCGTTCGTCATTGATCTATTGGAATTCTTGGATGATCCGGCTACTGTCACAGAATGCTTGATTCGCCGGCCTTCGTGAAGTTGCGTTGGTGGGTCGGTTCTTCATGATAACGAGCGTAACACAGGGAATCAAGAATTGCCATCACCCTGCTCGCCAGCGCTGTTCTACACAACAAGGAATTTGACGCAAACGCGATGAGAGTAATCACCGTGAGTGCGACAGTTACAGAAGCGGCTTGTGTCGATTGTTCAGTCACGTTGCACCCCATGAATACGGCTGGATTCGAGACCCCGACACGTGACGACAACGGTCCAGCTGATGTACGATATTCCACCGCAATTTTCAAATATTCGCTGAAAATGACAAGAAAACCCACTGATGTGGTTTCCCCGTTGTCCTTCCCGTCGCGCTTTCGTATCTTCAGCTACCGTTCGAAAAAGAGGATGCGACCATGAAGAGAATCACTTTCATCTTTGCGATCTCCGTTTCACTCTTGCTCCTCGGCTGCGCGCAGCCGGAACCTCCGAAGGCCAAAAGGATCCCAAAGGAATTCGTCGAGTACGGAAACAAGCGCACCGACGACTACTACTGGCTGAACAACCGTGTCGACAGCTCGGTCATTCAGCACCTCCGCGCCGAAAATGCATACACGGAGGCGATGCTTGGACACACGGAAAATCTCCAAAAGGCAATCTACGACGAGATTGTTGCGCGCATCGAACAGAAGTATGAGTCGTTGCCGACCAAAGAGAATGGATACTGGTACTATATCCGTTACGATGAGGGGAAGCAGTATCCGTTCCACTGTCGCAAAAAGGGGGATCTCTCATCCAGCGAAGAAGTCTTCCTCGACGTCCCCCAGATGGCCATCGGACACCAGATATTCATGGTCCGCGGATACTCGGTGAGCCTGGGGAATAGCCTGCTCGCATACGGAATCGACACCACGGGAGATCGGCAGTGTGCACTTCACATAAAGAACATCGCGACGTCAACGTCTTTGCCGGAAATTATTCCCAACACCAGCGGCAACTACGAATGGGCAAATGACAATACGACTCTCTTCTACGTAGTCAACGACCACACGATCCGCGCCTACAAGGTCATGAGACACACAATTGGCACCACCCCTGCTTCAGACCGTGAGGTGTACCGTGAGCCGGACAGCACGTTCGAAGTCCTTCTCTCCACGACGCGCGATCACAAGTTCATCTTCATAGCGTGCCAGAGCACGCTCACAAGTGAATGGCGCTACCTTGCTGCAGACCGACCAGATGCTCAGCCCGTCCTTATCCAGCCGCGCCGTCATAACGTCCTCTACAGCGTCGAAGACTATGAGGGTGATCAGTTTTACATACACACAAACAAGGATGCCAACAACTTCAAGCTCGTCCGCACACCGATACGCAACCCCGGGATGAGGAACTGGAAAGACGTCATTCCGCACCAGGCAGATGCATTGCTGGAGCAAGCAGTCGTGTTTACAGGGTACATCGTGGCACAGCAAAGAATTGGAGGCCTGACCCAAATCCAGGTTACCGATCGCAAGTCCCGGCAGTCGCACTACGTGGACTTTGCTGAGCAGGCATATGTCGCGTGGATGTACCCGGCCACCGATGCGTACACGCTCGACAGTATACGCTACAGCTATTCTTCGCTCACCGCGCCTCGCTCGGATTACATGTACAACCTGGCATCACGCCAGAAGGTGCAGCTTAAGCAGCAAAAGGTCGGCGGGGGTTACGATGGCGCGCTCTACGAAACCAAGAGAGTCATGGCCTCGGCCAGCGACGGCGTTAAGATCCCGATCAGCATTGTCTATAAGACCTCTCTCTTCAAGCACGACCGCTCCAACCCGATGCTCCTGTACGCGTACGGTTCGTATGGTGCAAGCAGTGACCCATATTTCAACTCATCGGTCATCAGCCTGCTCGATCGTGGATTCGTTTACGGAATCGCGCACGTACGCGGGGGACAGGAGATGGGGCGGCAATGGTACGACGACGGGAAGTTCTTAAAGAAAAAGAACACATTCACCGACTTCATCGCCTGCGCACAGTTTCTGGTCGACGAGAAATTCACCTCAACGGAGAGGCTCTTTGCCAACGGGGGGAGTGCGGGTGGAATGCTCATGGGAGGCGTCACCAATATGCGGCCTGACCTCTTTCGTGGTGTGCTCGCCGACGTCCCCTGGATGGACGTTGTTACCGATATCGAGAACCCTAATCTTCCCCTCACGACCCTTGAGTACGACGAGTGGGGAGACCCGGGCATCAAGGAGCAATACGAGTATATGTTGAGTTGGTCGCCCTACGACAATGTGAAGGATGCCGCTTATCCCGCAATTCTTGCCACCGGCGGATTGAATGACACGCAGGTTCCCTATTTCTCCCCTGCCAAGTGGGTGGCAAAGATACGGGAGCACAACACTGGCAAGAATCCCGTCATTTTTAAAGTAAACATGGGGGCGGGGCATTCAGGAGAGTCCGGCCGCTTCGAACGCCAGAAGCTGACGGCGTTGAAGTACGCGTTTATTGTCGATTTAATAGGGAAAAGATAGGCCCAGCGTCTTGCATGTGCTCTCGGGCAGATTCGAATAGATTCATTTCGCCTCCTCAGTTCTCGGCAATGCCTCCGAGCGCGGCGTGGGTGGCCCAACAACTCATAGACTGAATAACACGAGATGCGGGACTATGGTTTCTTACCGGTCATGCGATACATGTCTGTCAGTGTCAAACAACGAGTGAACCCCATTCATGATCAATTGCCGGGATCTACTTGCCGTATCTTCACCGCCAGTCCTCCCCCTTTTGCTAGCCGCGCACGAAGTGTACTGTATTTCGTTACTTTTGTATGGCGAACCGTGACATCCACCGGCCGTCTGTCTGCATCCGGTCCGTCCGCCCAGGACCCCTTCCAGCGTCACGAGGTTCGGATATGTTCGCTGTGTCCCCGTAGGCTTATAGGCGCCGTGGAAGAGGACCATCAGCTGGTGCGCCGCAGCTTTCTTCAGGATCATCTGGTACCAACGGACCATCTCCTGGTCGTCACGGTTCATGAAGTCGATTTTCACCCCCGCCGCGCCCCACGACCTGTACAGCGGGAATGCTGAATCGGCCTGCCGGTCCACGTTCTGCCAGTGTGCCCAGACAAAGAAGCGTACTCCTTTGTTCTTCCCGTATTCAATGAGTTCAGGCAAACGCAGATCGGGAACCGGCTTTGTGATGTCGAACTTTTCAGGGTGCTCGATACAGTCTTCTTCAGGGCCGTACCAGGGAGGCTCAAGTTCGAGAGAGGAGAAACCGTTTTGTGACGCAAAATCTATGTAGTACTTCTGGTTCTCGAGGCCGAGCTTGCTGGGTACTTCCGGCGCGTCGCAAAAGAAGCCGGGCCACCAGGGGAAAATGGCCTTACCGGGTTTGATCCATGAGACGTCGTTGAGCACGCACGGTGTGTTGAGATTTAGAATGATCGTGGACTCGATCAATCGGCCAGGAGCCCCGCCCACCATGAGCACACGCGCATTTCACTCGGAGGAAGGTTTGTTCCATTGCTACCGCGGCCGGAAGAATTACCCTAACAGACGACAAGCTGATCAAAACGATCACTGGCCTAAGAACCGAATCTCTGATCAGAAACCGGCAAGAGTTCTATCAAGCACTTGCCCAATACTGCAGTATTAGCATACCACCCATTCCCTCACAAG
>DAINBR010000185.1:0-6962 GCA_036732865.1 Bacteroidota bacterium
GTGTTCGGCATGCTCGTCGGAACCTATGTTGGCGTCACGGGGAGTGACGGCAGTCCCCAGGAATACGACGACGACTGGTCGTTCTACGATGTGTTCACCAACATCACCTACACGGGGGACTTTGACCGGAGCACACTGCGCAACCCGCGCTGGAATCAGAAGTTTCCGGTGGGCATGGTCGGATACGCCTTCCTGGAGAGCCCGGGCAATCCGTTTGACGGTGTGGACAATGACGGCGACGCCGATTCCTCCGCCGCGGGCAGCCTGGCGCCACAGTTTACCTCCACGAGCTTTGATTCCACAACTATCACCGCCGGCATGCAGCTGGTGATGATCAATGAGGATTATACGCGTGTGGTGTATACGGTTCCTTCCCGCGATTCCGTGAAGGTCAAGACACGCGGCATGCGCGATTCCGTGTGGATTTACCCGGGCAAGACCCGGCTTGCGGAAGGCAACGTGATCCTCGACTTCCAGGGGAACTCCGCGGTAAACCGCAATGCGTATGACGGCATCGACAACAACTTCAATGGTCTGATTGATGAGAATCAATTCCTGCATTACCGGCAGTTCAAGAGGAACCGGAATCCTCCGTTCCAGGTTTTGATCGATGTCCTGCGGCCTGTGCGCTACGTCAGCAACCTCAGCATCCCTCCCACGAGCATGCTGGATGAGCGGCGCAATGACGCCATCGACAACGACCAGGACTGGAACATTGAGTTTGATGATGTTGGACGCGACGGCATCGGGCCGACCGCGGTGAACTACACCGGGCCGGACTTTGGCGAAGGAGACGGTCTTCCCACCTCGGGCTTCGATGCGTTCGGGAACGATACCGGGCTTCCGGGCGAGCCCAATATCGACAAGACCGACGTGGACGAATCGGACCAGATCGGGCTCTCGAGCTTCTTCTATTTCACTCCTGCAAATCAAGTGCGGCTGGGAGACGATGAAGTGCTTTGGAGCAACCTTGCCCCCGGCTTCTTTGATGTGCCGACATCCATCGTGAACAACAAACCCGAACGGGGCGAAGACGGCGACTTCATTTACGGATCCGGGTATTTCCCCCTGCTCGCCGGTACCACAGAGCGCTTCTCTCTCGCCCTCGTCTACGGCGGGGGCAAGGGAGGCGGGCTGGCGGATGATGTCGAAGACCTGCTGAAGAACAAGCGCACCGTGCAGAAGATCTACGACGCGAATTATCAGTTCCCGACGCCTCCGGACAAACCGACCCTTGTGGCGGTGCCGGGGGATCGTTCCGTGACGCTCTATTGGGACCGTGTGGCCGAGTCAACCATCGATCCGGTTCTCCGGATCAAGGACTTTGAAGGATACAAGCTCTACAAATCCACGGACCCCAACTTCAGCGATGCGTTCACGATCACCGACGCGACCGGGACGGTACGCGGCTACCAGCCGTTGAAGCAATACGACCTGAACAACGGTATCAAGGGGTACTTTCTCGCCACGGGAGAGCTTTACCAGGCAGCTGCCGGGTTCACGTTCAAACTGGGTGACGATGTGGGGCTCCAGCACTCCTATGTTGACACCGAGGTTGAAAATGGACGCCGCTACTACTACGCGGTAGTCGCCTATGATCGCGGCGATGAAATCGCGGGCATCTTCCCTGGAGAGAACACCAAATCGGTTCGTGTCCTGTCCACTGGTCAGGTGCAGCACGACATCAACGTCGCGGTGGTCAGCCCCAATGCCCGTGCTGCGGGGTACGTGGCGCCCGCTGATGGCATCGAGGCAACTCACACGGACGGTCCCGGCTCCGGGTCGATGCAGTACTCCATCCTGGACGACGCGCGGTTGTCCGGGCACCGCTACCGCGTGACATTCCTGGACACGCAATCTGACGGCACCGACAACAACGGCAACGGGAAGGCAGATCTCGCCGACAGTACCGAGTGGAATCGGATAACCAGCCTCTATTCCGTGCAGGACCTCGAAGAGCAATCCGAGGAATTCATTAGCCAGGATACGGTAAACGTCTCCCTGTTACGGAAGAACCTGGTGGACGGCACAATCACCGTTCGTAGTGCGCAAGGAACAGTCATCGCACCTTCGGAGTACATCCTGAATCTGACGCGCGGCTCGATCCGAGGGAATTCACCAGGCTCGCTTCCAGCCGGGAAGTACACCATCGCATATCAGTACTATCCGGTGTATCGCAGCCCGAACCTTCAGGGCTCTCCCTATGTCGAGGACAACACCGAAGCTGATATCTTTGACGGCATGACACTTGTGTTCAAGAATCCCTGGGATGTAGGTCAGGTGAATGATCAGACGACCGGATGGATCGGCACGAATGCATACACGGTGAACCTGGGGCCGACCGATCTTCCCCTGCTGGATCCTCCGCTCCACGGGTACAAGAGGCCGGCGGACTATGAAGTCCGGTTCTCCACCACGGTCGTAGACACTTCCATCGCCGGGCCGTTCCCGTACGATGTGCCGCTCCCGACACGGTTCAGGATCTTCAATGTTACCGAGAACACATACGTGAAATTCCTCTTCCAGAAGGGGTTCTCGCCCGGCCCGCCCGAGCAGCTGGGCCTGCTGGATGATATCATCCTGATGGAACAGAGTCCGCGGGGGGACCTCTTCCCAACGTGGGAAATGTTCATACCCGCCGTGAAGCCGGGTGACAGGTCCGACACCGTGTACAACTTCAAGGACGGTGACAAATTCGTCATCAAGACAACCAAGCCTTTCCGCAGTGGTGACGTGTTCGATTTCACCACGGATCTGCCGAAGGTGGATCCCGCGACGGAGACGAGCACGCTGGACAGGATCAAAGTGGTCCCGAATCCGTACGTGACCGCATCCGCGTTCGAGCCGCCGTTGAATCCCGGCATCACGAGCGGTCGGGGTGAACGGAAGATCGATTTCATCCATCTGCCGGTGGGAGCGACGATCAGGATATTCACGTCGCGCGGGGATCTCGTGACGACGCTCTATCATACGGGCAGCATACAGGATGGCTCGGTGTCCTGGAACCTTAAGACCAAAGAGAATCTGGACATTGCCTACGGGGTCTACTTCTATGTGGTAGAGTCGCCCGGAGGAAACAGAACCGGCAAGATCGCCATCATCAAGTGAGGCACGGCCATGCGAACACTTAATCATAGGAACATGACGCGTCTCATCGGCGCACTGCTTGCAGTGATGGTCGCTCTGCCGGCCATCGGACAGACAAAGGTGGGTACCACCGCCGCACAATTCCTCGGCATCTCCGTCGGCCCGAGGGCGATTGCTATGGGTGGGGCTTATGTTGCATCAAATGAGGATGCGACGTCGCTGTATTGGAATCCCGGAGCATTTCAACAGGCCGGTAAGTCCCAGTTGACTTTCTCCAATACGAACTGGCTGGTCGGCACGAAGTTCCGGTGGCTCGGACTGATGCTCAATCTCGGTGGCGAGGATGCGATCGGGCTGAGTCTCACGCAGCTCGACTACGGCGAAGAAGAAGTCACCACGGTTGCTTTGCCGGAAGGGACGGGCGAACGGTGGTCTGCGCAGGACCTGTCGATCGCCCTCTCTTACTGCCGCCGGCTCACCGACCGTTTTTCGATGGGCGCGACAGTGAAGTATGTGGATCAACGCATATGGAACGAGAGTGCCAGTACATTTGCCTTTGATGTCGGCCTGTTGTTTGTCACCGGGTTCCACGACATGCGCCTCGGTGTCTCGATGTCCAATTTCGGCGGTGAGATGAAGATGGACGGCCGCGACCTGTTGCAGCGTGTCGATATCGATCCTAGCAATTCGGGCTCGAACAAGGCGCTTGTCGGGTCGCTCAAAACGGATCCATGGGCGATTCCGCTGCTGTTTCGTGTCGGCGTGGCTATCGATGCGTTCCAGGACGACCAACACAAGGTCACGCTGGCCGCGGATGCTCTCCGGCCGAATGACAACGAGGAATCGGTCAATGCGGGCGGCGAAGTCGGCTGGAACAATATGGTGTTTATCCGCGGTGGATATAAGTCGTTGTTTGGCACGGATGCCGAAGAGGGAATATCGCTGGGTGCGGGCCTGAAGTATACAGCCGAAAGCTTCGGGGCGATCGAGGTCAATTACTCCTATACGGAGTTTGGGTTGTTCGGGAACCTCAACACCTTTGCACTCGCGATCAGCTTTTGATGTTACGATGCAGGAACTCACACTACTACTCATTGTCGTGAAGGACGAAAGGAGGGTGTGGGGGGCGACCATCGATCGGGTACGAATCTGCAGTGGCCACACGCTCCGGCGGGACGCCGGGGTTGATAGAATGGTCAAGTTTCGCTATCTTGATGTACTCTCAGGTCTGCAGTAGATGTGCACAGCTCCAAATATTCACAATCCAATTATTCAATAAGGAGTGCATTATGAAACACTTCGCCAAACTTCTGCTTTCGTCGGTGTTGATTGCAGGAGTTGCCCTGGGCTACGCCGACAACAGTCGCCGTGCCCAGAAAATCATGGAGGAGGGGGACAAGGTGATTCTTCCCTTGAATCCCGCTGCTTCGATTGAAGGAACCGACGCCGGCTGGCTTCCTGTGACACTTGACCCGGCGTCAGTCACGTACGGCGGAGTCCAGTATCTGGCTCCCGGTACAGTGTTCATCAGTGGCTACACCTCAACAGCCGACTACCTTTGGCGTTCATACGACAACGGCGGGAGCTGGACGAGGCTGGCGCCACCCTCGAGCAACAAAGGCATCGTCTTTGCCGCACGTGACAGTAGTCTGATCCTTGCGGGAACGTTCGGCGGCACGATGCTCCGCTCGACAAACGGCGGCAGCAACTGGGACACCGTGTACCAGCACGTTGACTACATTGACGGCGTTGTGTTCGTCGGCAAAGACACGCTCGTAGCAGTCGGCGATTATGACGACAAGGGCGTGCTCATGATCAGGAGCACGGATGCCGGCCTCACGTGGGTACGGCAGACAATCCCGGCGGCTGACTCGGCGATGTACTATGCCTATGCCACATATCGCCAGTGTATGTCCGTCTACAACAACACCGTGTGGGTCACGCTCTACAAGAGCACCGGTACGAACGCTCGCATCATGAAGAGCACAGATGCCGGTGCCACGTGGAATTCCTGGGAAGTGCCGCTGACCGGCGGAGCATCTCAGAACAACTATATCCGCTCTATCAATTTCGTCAATGACAACCTCGGATTTCTCGTAGACAAGCAGGTTGCCAGCGGACTGGTCAATTATGTGCACAAAACCACGGATGGCGGATTGACATGGAGTGACACACTCAGCATGCAGCCGGGTCCGCACGCTGAAGCGCGCGTGAAAAGCGTAAAAGGGATCCTTGGCACGAACAACATCCTGGCGGTCGGATTTGGTGCCACGACGGCCAAGATGTGGGTATCACCCGACGCGGGCACGAACTGGATCCCCGTGTCGGTGCCCGGACAGGATCTGACCAATTTCGCCGTGCTCGATTCGAATCACGCGTTTGCAGTTGGAATCAACACGGTCCTCAAGTACACACCCAAAAACGTCCGCAAGGTCGTTCTGAACCTGAACACCGCGACCGTGCCTGACACGATACCGGTGGCTGGATCCACAATCCAGGTCCGCGGCGGTGTCAACCACGCCGGCGGGTTCTCCCCGATCACCTGGGGAAACGACGCTCAGAACAACCTGACGAGAGTAGGCGGTGACTACTGGACGAAGACCCTGTACATGCAAGCCGGCGACACGCTGAGCTACAAGTACGTCGTCGAGTACGGCACCAACACCGGTTGGGAGCAGGGTGTTGTGCCTGCCGATTTCCCGTCGCAGACCAATGGGAACCGCTCGCTCATCGTGCCCGACACGGACACGACACTGAATGTAGAATTCTGGAACAACGGTGCCAATGACCGGCCGCAGTACTTCCGTCCGTGGACGGCAGTTGCGGATTCGTTCCTCAATGTCTATTTCCGCGTCAGCATGCTCGGACCGATCTCCTCCGGGACCTTCGCATACAATGCCGACAAGGATACTGTTGGCGTGCGTGGTGGCGGAACGACAGGCAGCGATCTGGACTGGAACCGCTCGGCGTTCCTCACGAAGGAATCCGCAGCGAGCAACGGCGCGGGCTACACGATCGCCCCGGCCAGCATGTGGTCAGGACGCTTGAAGTTCCCCAAGAACACTTTGACGGAAGGCCAGGAAATCCAATACAAGTTCCTCCTCGGCGATGCATGGGGACGGGATGAGCTTGGCGGACAGCCGAACCGGTCATTCAAGGTTCCGGGCGGCCTGAAAGATACGACCCTGGCATGGGTGTTCTACAACAACGAGCGTCCGGCCCAGCGTGCGAATCCGGATACTATCAAGATCACATTCATCGCCAATTTGGCGCAGGCAGCAGCCAGCGGTGGCGTGAACGTACTGACCGATACGCTGTATGTTCGCACCGGATACTTCACGACAGCTCTGGAATCCGGCCGTGGCAAGCGCCTCGCCCGCGTTTCGGGAACAGTGTTCCAGGCGATCGATACAATCGTGACTGCGAAGAAGAAACTCCTTGACTACCAGTACTACGTCGTCCGCAACGGCGTGGAAGTCCGCGAGAACTACTACAACTACTTCTACAACGGCCCTACGCAGAATGAAGCAGAACGCCGTCAGGTCATGATTGACTCGACCTCTTCGGTTGCAAGCGGCCAGACGGTGCGTGATACCGCCACATCCATCACACAGGCACGCCGCCAGCCGGTATTCCCGAATGCCCGCACGCTTGCGCGCAACGTGAATGTCACCTGGAAGGTCGACCTCCGGCCGGCATACTACCAGGTGCATCCATCATGGGGTGCCGATACGCTGACCGACATCCAGGCTCCCTGTGAAGGTCACTTTGTCGACGCGCGGGTCGGTGACCAGCGCTTCGCCCACCGTCCGACCAGAGCCAACCACAAGGTTGATGGCGCCGGCTGGCAGCCCTGCGTCCTGCAGGATTTGGCA
>DAINBR010000186.1:0-6955 GCA_036732865.1 Bacteroidota bacterium
ATGAATTTGACCGCGATCCTTGCAGCTTCATACGTTACACCGAAACAATCAACCGGGGTAGATGCCGCGATGACGCAGAGGGGTGCTTCGCCGTTGCGGCCGAAGACGGCCTGCAGCAGATCCGATTGTTCCGTCTTTGTGGGGAGGCCGGTGCTTGGACCGCCGCGCTGGACATTGATGAGGACGAGCGGAAGTTCGAGCATCACGGCGAGTCCGAGTGCCTCGGTTTTGAGAGCCACACCTGGACCGCTGGTTGTCGTTGCCGCGAGGGCCCCGGCGTACGACGCACCTATAGCAGAGCAGATGGCGGCGATTTCATCCTCCGCCTGGAACGTCTTCACGCCGTATTCCTTCAGGCGCGAGAGCTCATGGAGGATGTCGCTCGCCGGCGTAATAGGATAGCTGCCGAGAAACAGTTCGAGGCCGGCTTTCTTGGCCGCTGCCACGAGGCCAAGGGCCGTGGCGACGTTGCCCATGATATTCCGGTACCTGCCCGCGGGGAGTTGTGCCGGGCGGACATCATAGCGCGTGGTGAAAAACTCGGTAGTGTCTCCGTAGTTGTAGCCGGCCTTGAGAACTCTCAGGTTTGCTTCGGCAACCTGGGGATCCTTGGCGCTGAATTTCTCCCGGATGAACTTCACCGACTGGTCGATGGGGCGGTTGTACATCCAGTACATGAGCCCGAGGGCGAAGAAGTTCTTGGTTTTGTCCACGGATTTGGTGGACAGGTTCATGTCTTCCAGAGCCGCGGCGGTGAGCTTGCTAATGGCAATGCGGTGCACTTCGAATTTGGACAATGAGCCATCATCAAGGGGGTTGGTTGCGAGGTTGGCGAGCCTCAGGTTCTTCTCCGTGAAGGCGTCTTCATTGACAATGATCGTGCCGCCGGTGCGGAGCATCTTGGTGTTCGTAACCAGCGCGGCGGGGTTCATCGCGACGAGTACGTCGCAGGTGTCCCCGGGGGTCAAAATGTCCGTGCTCCCGAACTTGATTTGAAACCCGCTGACGCCGTAGGTAGTCCCTGCGGGAGCGCGGATTTCCGCTGGATAGTCGGGAAGAGTGCTGAGGTCAGCACCGAGGGCGGCCACAGTGTTGGTGAACTGCGTTCCCGTGAGCTGCATTCCGTCACCGGAGTCTCCGGCAAAACGGATGGTTACTTCTTCGAGTGTCTCGAGAGATTTGACCATGCCGGTATCTGCAAGTAAATGTGGTGAGAGAACCCGCGATCCACACACTGTGGACGCCGGGGGGAGAAGGGAGTGCGCTTATTCGCGCACCACCCAGACCTTCACCTTCCCTATAACATCCTGGTGCAGCCTAACGTTCACAGGGTAGATCCCGAGCGCCTTGATGGGCTCTTCGAGTTCGATAATGCGTTTGTCGATCTCAAAGCCCTGTTCTTTCAGAGCATCGGCGATCATTTGTGCCGTGACTGCGCCGAAGAGTTTTTCGTCTTCGCCTACCCTGGCTTTGATCGTGAGCGAAATCTTGTCGAGCTCGGCGGCGAGGTGTTCGCTGGATTTTTGCTGTTTGTCGGCGCGGCGGGAAGCCTGTTTCTTCTCCTCTTCGAGCGCCCTGGTGCTGCCGGCCGAGGCCGGGTACGCGATACCGCGCGGAATCAGGTAGTTGCGTGCGTAGCCGTCCTTTACATCGACGAGCGCACCCACCTGTCCGAGTTTGTCGTGATCTTTACGAAGAATGATTTTCATGGCAATGCCTCATACGGGTTCGGGATCAGCGGATGGCGTCGGAAACAAAAGGCAACAACGCAAGATGGCGGGCACGTTTGACCGCACGCACGAGCTGCCGCTGGTGTTTGGCGCAGGTGCCGGTGATGCGTTTGGGAATGATTTTGCCCTGCTCGGCGATGAAGCGCTGGAGTTTCTTCTCGTCTTTGTAATCGATATACGATTCTTTTGCGTCGCAGAATCTGCAGGTCCGCTTTTTGCGCGGCGTCTGATTGTCCCGGTCGCGGCGGGGGCGTCGAGTCGTGTACACTGATAGTCTCCTTACTGGTTCGTCAGTTCGTTAGGAATTCTTCCCATCGGCCGGTTCCGTGAAAAGCGGCTCCCGTGCGGGTGCCGGCGGTTTCTCTTCGGTCGATGGAATGGTGGCTGCTTGCGCTGCGGCGCGGGCGGCGATGGCTTTCTTATCGAGCACCACCGTCAGATGTCGGAGGATCATTTCGTCAAGCTGGAACGAACGCTCGAGCGGCGTAAGCAATGTCCCGAGGGCTTCAAACTCGACATTTACGTAGAAGCCGTTGGTGCGCTTGTTGATGGTGTAGGCAAGGCGCTTCCGTCCCCATTTGTTAACGGATGAAATCGTCCCACCGTTCTTGGTAATCGTTTCCTGCACCCTACCGATGACGCCATCAACCTGGACGTCATCCAATGATGCATTGACGATGAACGTTGTTTCGTACTGCCGTGTTGCGTTGGACATGAAAATACCTCCCTGTGGACTATGAATGAATCCCATGACCCTTCCGTAATCGCCGGGAGGCGAACAGAAGAGTAGAGGGGTAGTATGAAAAAGAACACTGCTGGTGGTGCGCCCCGCTACTGTGCCGGGGGGATCCCGTTGAAGAGTCCCATCGCGCGCTCCAGTCCGGAGCGGTGAATTTCCTCTACGGCGTCCGCCGCCCGCCCGGTCATCGACATTACCGCGTCCAACTCATCCGGATCGAACGGCGAGAGAACAAAATCCGCCGCCAGGTCTTTGGGGGGCATCATCTCCTTCCGGATCCCGCACCGCACGCGGGCGAATTGATCCGACTGGAGGTGGTAGATGACCGATGCCAGGCCGTTATGGCCACCGTCGCTGCCACCTGGCCGTATGCGCAACGTGCCCAGCGGCAGGGCAAAATCGTCGACGATCACGACTGCATCCGACAGCGGAAGCGAAAACTGCCTGAGCGCATCGAATACTGCCGCACCACTCCCGTTCATGTACGTGACGGGTTCAACGAGGGCAATGGCACCGTCTCCGACTCCGGCGGTTGCGTACCAGAAGTCACCTCTGCCCGGTTTGAGCCGGACTCCGAGGCGGCGGCACAACTCATCCACAACCATAAAGCCCGCGTTGTGCCGGGTACGCACGTACTCCGCGCCGGGATTCCCCAGTCCGACAACAAGCGTTGATGCCACGATCCGATGCTATTTCTCGCTCTTCTTTTCGGGCTTCTCGCTCTTCTTCTCTGGCTTCTCGCCCTTCTTTTCGGCCGGCGGGGCAACCTCGGCACCCTCTTCGGGTTTCTTGCCCTTCCCGACCACTTCGGGTTCCTTCGCCGCTTCTTCTGCTACCGGGGCGACAACCTCCTCTTCCTTCACCACATGCGGCGGCATGACGCCGACGATTGCATTGTCTTCGGCCTCACTAAACGTCACGTTCGGCACATTGAGGTCGCGGACGTGGACAAAGCTATTGATTGACAGATCCGCCACATTGACTTCGATCTTTTCCGGAATGTCCTTGGGCAGACAGTTAACCCGCACCTTGTGGAGGAAGTGCTGGAGCATGCCGCCGTCGCGCACGCCTTTGGGGATGCCGCCCACGAGCGACACCGGGACTTCAATCGTCAGCTTTTCGTTTTCCTTCAGTCCCTGCAGGTCGAAATGGACGGGACGATCGCTCACCGGATCAAACTGCACGTCTTTGAGGATGCACTTGTGAGAGGTGCCATCCGGGAAGCGCAGGTCAAGTATGTGGGCTTCCGACGTGAACACAACCTGGTTCAGCGTCAGCACCGCCATCTGCACGTTGATATTCTGTTCGCCGCGGGAGTAATACACACCCGGGACCATACCATTTTGCCGGGTGAGCTTGGCGTGTTTTCCGGTGTTGTTCCGGATTTCGGCGTTTACCACGACTTCGGACATGGACTCTGTTCTCCTTACCTCTTGATGCGATTAACCTTTGTCAATATCGAATAACGAACTGATCGATCGGTGACCATAGGAACGCTTGATGGCTTCCGCGAAGACGTGGGACACCGATGCCACGGTGATCTTTGGCGACGTCACCCTCAACGGCAGCGTGTCGGTCACCACCACCTGCGTGAGGCGGCTGGCATCAATGCGTTCGATCGCCTTGCCTGAAAGGACGGCGTGGGTGCATGCGGCGCACACCTTCACGGCACCCGCATCCAGCAACGCTTCGACGGCATTGCACAGCGTCCCCGCGGTGTCGATAAGATCATCCACGATGAGGATGGTCTTTCCTTCCACATCGCCGATGATATTCATGACTTCGGCGACATTCTGGCGCGGCCGTCGCTTGTCAATGACAACAAGCTCCGCCTCGAGGCGCTTTGCATAGGCCCGTGCCATCTTGATTCCGCCAACGTCCGGAGACGCAACCGCAATATTCTTCAGTCCACGTTTCTTGAAATAGCGACCCAGGACGACCGATGAATAGAGATGATCCACCGGAATATCAAAGAACCCCTGGACTTGCGGCGCGTGCAGGTCCATCGTGATGACGCGGTCGGCTCCTGCCTTTGCCAGAAGATTTGCGACCAGCTTTGCAGTGATCGAGACGCGCGGCTGATCCTTGCGGTCTTGACGGGCATAGCCGAAATACGGGATAACTGCCGTGATCTTCCGTGCAGAGGCCCGGCGGGCTGCATCCATCATGATCAGCAGCTCCATGAGGTTCTCCGCTGGAGGATTCGTCGACTGTACAATGTAGACGTCGCTTCCCCGGATGTTCTCACCAAACTTGACCCACAGCTCCCCGTCGCTGAAGGTCTTGATCTCGATGTTTCCGAGAGGCTTGCCGACAGCTTTTGCTATGTGTCGAGCGAGCGCCGGGTTGGAGCGGCCTGAGAACACCATCAGACTGGGCATCGAGCAGGATCCTTGCTAGTTAGCTTACAAAGATACCGAAACGGGTCCATTTATGCAAGCTTCTTGTTCGGCATGGTTTGCTTTGTTGACTTTATTTCCGATTTTGGCTATGTTCAATGCTAAGTACTTCCTTTATAAAGGAGTCTCCTATGTTGTCGACCGCAAACGCAGAAACCCGTACGCTCGCCGCTGCCAGGACCTCGGCACTTTCACAAGCGCTCTGGACAATGGCGTTTGCCACGGCTACAGCTCTTGCCGCCAGATTGGAGATTCCCCAGTATCCTGTACCGTTTACGCTGCAAACAATGGTGGTTCTGCTTGCAGGGGCCTTCCTGGGCTCTCGAAACGGCGCGATGAGCCAGGTACTTTACCTCGTCGCAGGGGTCGCAGGTCTACCGGTCTTTGCCGGCGGGGCAGTCGGGTTCATGCGGCTTATCGGGCCAACCGGAGGGTATCTCCTGGCCTTCCCCGTTGCGGCGGCTCTCGTCGGATACCTGCTGCGCGAACGCCACTCCCTCCTCGTAGTCACTTCCTCCATGGCCGCCGGGCTCCTCGTGATCTTCGCGGCCGGCACAGTTCATCTTTACGCGTTCACGCTGCGCGACATGAGCAGTGCGCTCGTTTCGGGTTTCCTTCTTTTTACCTGGTGGGATATCGTCAAACTGGGCGCGGCAAGCATGATCTACTTTGAGCTTTCGAAACGCTGGCCAAGGCTCGGCTGATTACACGCTGAGGTATTCCGCCCACTTTTTGAACAATTCCGCCGTCGCTTTGACATCACCGAGACAGTACCCGGCGATCTCGCGAAATTTCCTTTCGCCGAACAGCCTTCCCACATCTGCTCCGGTGACACCGCCCTCCTTCGGACTCCTGATGCCAAACGCCTTGCAATAGAAATCCAGGTTGAATTTGCGCATGGCCCCGTAGAACGTCAGCTGATCGAGAAGGTCACAGTGATCGTTCACAGCGTAGCGGTTACCCATCAGGTTCCGGCTCGGCTTGACGGAGAGAACCGCCGAGCGTGCCATGATGAACGGGCAATCAAAGCCGCGTCCGTTGAATGTGACGAACTGCTTGTAGTGAATGATGGACTTCCAGAAGTGCATGAGTATTTCCGGTTCCGTGCAGGGGATGAGTTGTACCAGTCCCTCGTCCAGAAGCTCGGGCTCCAATCCCTCTCCCTGGTAAAACACCTTGCCTTGCTTCGTGTCGGGGTTCAGCATTCCGATCGCGAGTATCTGTGCGGTGAACGGGGTAAGGCTGAGCCGCTTCACGGCCTCCAGACGCTCCTCTTCGTTCTTGGCGAATTTCAGCAGGTATTCCTGTTGTGTCTCGTCAAAGGATTCGAACGGGAATCCCATGGTCTCAATATCAAAAACGACTCTATTCATCATCTGGATTTTCTCCGTGGGCGAGTTGAAGAGAGGACAGGACCGCGCTGATCGTCGTCCACGAGTAACCGCGGCGTGCGAGATGCGCCGAAATCTTGTTCCGCGTCTTGCGTGGATCTTCCGTGCCCGGTGAATGCGCCAGACGCCGCCGGTACGCGATCGCCGTCTGCCGTGCGACTTCAACAACATCCACGCCGCTCAGCGTTTCGCGGAGAGCCTCATCGACGACTGTCCTTGGAACACCGAGCAATAGGAGTTTCCTGCGGAGCTGCATCTCGCCGAGGGGCCGCAGGGTGAGGGCATTGCGGATGAACGCACGTGCAAAGCCTGCGTCGTCGACCAGTCCGGAAGAACGCAAGTCCCCAACAGTCGTCGAGATGGTCTGCTCGTCAAATTCCTTTTCGCGCAGACGGTCGACGATTTCTTTTTCGGACCTTGGGCGGACGGCGAGCAGGCGCAGTGCAGCATTCCTGGCGGAAAGACGTGTTTCCCGTGCGGTGAGATCGTTGACCAAGGCCGGGGAGATCTCGTCGCCGACGCGCAATCCCGCGCGAAGGAGATTCTCCTTGCTGAGGCCGATCAAAAACTCCCCCTCCGCGTAAATGCTCACGCGGCCGGGAGTCTTCTTCTGGTTTTCGATTTTTGTGATGCGCACCGCGATATCGGGCAGCGATCACTTCTTTTTCAGTGTATCGGGCTTCGGGGTGGCCCTGG
>DAINBR010000187.1:0-6926 GCA_036732865.1 Bacteroidota bacterium
GACAGGCCAGCCGCACGCTCCTGCAGAAGTAGCCCCCTCTGTCGGCCGTATCATCTCCTCCACATTCCAAATGCCTGCTGCCGATCTTCGCAGGTGAATTGTGGGACGGTACAGGATGACATCATGCACAGCTATGGATCTTGTGGGGAGAGCAAAGAGGTTATACCGGATGCTGAGTTGTTCTGCGTGGACGACGGTATCGCCGCGCAACGAGAGGGTGAAGCCGTTGACGTTGAAACCGGTGACAAGATTGCCGGTGATATCACCAAGGATGACATCGGCGGTAAGGAGTGAATCGAGTTGATCGAGAGCAACCGCGCGCAACCGGTCGCGGAAAAACTGCGTCTGGCTGAAACCGCCTAAAAGGATGAGGAGGAGAAGGATTCCTCCGATGCTGTAGAGAATAATGCGCAGTATGTTTTTAAGGACCTTCATTGCGAGCCCCGAAGGGGCGAAAAGATCTCACGTGTCATTGCGAGGAGCGCTCCTCGACGACGAAGCCATCTCACCCGCGGTACTTCTGCAATACCCTCTGAATCACATTCGTTGTCGACCGTCCCCGCGTCAGGCGGATGCGCCGCACGCGGCCGCCATGCGACTCCACGACGTCTTTCCCGACGATCGCATTCGCACTCCAGTCCGCACCTTTGACCAGCACATCCGGGATGAGTGCGGCGATCAACCGTTGCGGAGTGTCATCTCCGAACATGCAGACGTAGTCAACGCAGCCGAGAGCTGCAAGCACAGCCGCCCGATCCCTGTTCGGGTTGATCGGACGTTTATCCCCTTTGATGCGCCGTATCGACGCATCGGTGTTCAATCCGACAACCAGCACGTCCCCCATCCGTCGGGCGGCCTGGAGGTACTCCACATGACCGCGGTGAAGAATATCGAATGTTCCATTGGTAAACACCACTCGCTTCCCGGCGCGTCTTAATCGCCGGCGAATCCTGACCAGCGTAGCACGCCCGACCACGTGACCCATTAGTGCACTCCCGTTGTCGCAATATAGTGTGCTGCGGCTTCACGCAATTCGTCAGGACGGATCGGCACAATGCCGATCGCGCCAACTACGACACAGCTTGCGCAGTTGGCGAGTATACAGGCTTCCCGGATGTCCGCACCGCTTGCCAGCGCCATGGTCACCGTCGAGATCACCGTGTCTCCCGCGCCCGACACGTCCTGCACGTTTGCCGCAACCGACGGGAGGTGGAAAACCTTGCCGTTCGCCTCGAAGAGTGACATCCCGTCTTCGCCGCGGGTCAGCAGCACATTTTCGACCTCCAGCTTTTGGAGCAACAGCTTCCCCGCACGCTCAACATCTTCCACGCTTCTCAGCCGGCCTCCCAGGACTTCCTCCGCTTCACGACGGTTGGGTTTGAACACCGTAACCTGTTTGTAGTCCAGAAAATTATCGAATTTCGGGTCCACCGTGATGATCTTGTGGTGCTGCCGTGCCAGCGCGATCACTTCGTGTATCAGTTCCTTCGACACAAGCCCCTTATTGTAGTCTTCAATGATAATTCCGTCAATCGAAGAGATTGCCTTGCGCAGGACATCAACCAGTTGCTCCCGGAGCCGGGGGGAGCAAGGAGACTTGGATTCGTTATCGATCCGCACAACATGTTGCCCTTGCGCAATGACACGTGTCTTCACGGTGGTCGGCCGCGCGGGATCAGTGATGAGCCCGCTTCCGTCGAAACCCGCCTCGAGCACCAGATCGCGCAGCACCGTGCCGCTATGATCATCCCCCACCATGCCGATCACGAGTGGAGAACCTCCCAGCGAATAGATGTTGTTGGCGACGTTTGCAGCGCCGCCGAGCCGGGTCGACTCGGACTCCACTTCCACGACCGGGACGGGCGCTTCTGGTGATACCCTCCGCACCACCCCCCAGTAGTACCGGTCGAGCATGAGATCACCCAGGACCGCGATCCGTTTGCCGGCGAAGCGGTCGAGAAGAGCTTCAAAGTGTTGTTTGGATGGAGTCATTGCGAGCCTGTTCTCACAGATAAATATATGTACACCCCCCCCTATCCGCAAGGCGCGAATATTACCGCAGCATGGGGTTCAGCAACTGCACAAGCCGGTCCACGGTCAAACCCAGCCGCATCTGGTCTGACAGGATCGTAATGTCGGCCCGTTCATAGAGCGGTTCGCGCACAGTGAGAAGCTCGAGTACCCTCTTCCGCAACTCCTCTTCATTCAGCCGTTCTCCATCGGGACCCAGGACCATCGGGCGGTCGGTCTTGTTCCGCAAACGGCGAACGATTTGCTCCACGGGCACTTTGATATAGACAAGGATCCCGGTCGACCTCACAACGGTCAGCGCTCCTTCGTCTGCAAGCGTCCCGCCTCCGAGAGAAACGATGATCCGGTCACGGAGACTCAATTGTGTTACCGACTCACGTTCCTTCTGTCTGAAATACGCTTCACCGTGATCCTGAAAGATTTTCCGGACACTTTTTCCCTCACGGGCCGCAACGGTGACATCCAGATCTGCAAACTCGAATCCGAGCACGTTCGCCAGAATCGGCCCGATAGTACTCTTGCCACTGGTCATGAAGCCCGTGAGATAGATCCGGCGGTTACGCTGGTGAAGGGGTACCGTCATTGTGGCACTTTCAGGCGTTCGACCAGGGGGTGTGCGGGGGGCATTGCAGTTGTGGGGGGTTATAAGCTCACGCCTAGTCCAACCTGGATCACCATCCCATCGGTGTGAATACTCGATTCAAACGGGCCGTTCGGGAGATTCACCAGGATGCCGTTGTATCTCACGCTCGCAACCTGGAAGGCATTGGTGGCCTGGAACTGCGCGTCGCGAAACTTGATCTCTGCAGAAACTGAGAACCACTCGTTGAAGATGTATCCTACTCCCCCGAGCACATGAATGCCGTAGCCCGCGCGGGTCGCTACTGTGGGGGCCTCGACTCCGGCCATCGAGTAATGACGCTCACCGAAATAGATCCCGCCGCCGCCACCCATAACAATGCTGAACGGACCCGAAGTAACCGGAATCCGGAAGTAGCCGGTGAATTCAACGGGGATGACCCGGTAGTAGTCCTCCACCGGAACAAGCCGTTGCGCGGTTGCCACAATGTTGCGTCCGCCGCTGTTGCGGATATATTCCGACGAGAGACCCAGAGAGATATTGCTGCCGGGGAAGTGGTACTGCAGTTCGCCGCCGATGCCGTAGAAATCCGAGAACGAGAAGGACTGTGCGCGCGTCACAGGGTCGGGTGCATTCGGATTGGGAAACAGCCGCCCCTGGGTGTTTAACGAACCCCGCGCAACAACACTGAACGTGCGTTCCTGCCCCCGGGAGGTGCTCGCCGAAGCCAGCATGAAGGCAGCGGTGCACATCATCACAACTCCACGCATCGTCCACCTCCCTTCCCCCATGGACCCCGGACTACCGGAAGAACCGGTCCCGGTTGTCTTCGATATCAGCCTTGTCTTTCAACATCGTCAACCAATCAGACAGGAACCGGTTGCGTTTTTCCTGAAGCAGGCGCGTCTTGAGTCCGTCATGTTCGGCACCGTACGCCGCCGAATCAATCGGGGTCGCACTCAACACTTGAACAAGGAATGCACCACGCTGGTTCTGTACCGCCGTGGAAATCTGGCCAGGCTGCAAACCGGCCACTGCGCCCAGGAAGAATGGATCCCGGCCGACACCCGGGACGTTCCCTCCCAGCGTGAATTCCGGAAGTTCCTGCACAGTCACGGCCGGATTGAACGTGGAGACCTTTTTCAGGTTTTCGCCGGCGGCAAGCTTCTGACGGAGTTCTTCCGCAATGGCCTTGGCCCGCTCAATCTTCTTCTGGCGCAATGCCAGCGGGCGCACCTGGTCTTTCACCTCGTCAAACGGACGCACACCAGCATCTTTCGCGTCGGCCACCGCAACAACCACGGAGCCGGTTGGCGTACTGTAGGGATCGCTCACCGAACCTACCTTGTTGTCAAAGGCCCATCTCACCACATGTGGGAGCATGCCGATGCCGGGCACCACGGTGCTCTTTTCCTGTACCTGGGTCTCTTTCACTTCGAAGCCCAGCTCTCGGGCTTCTTTACCGAACTCGGTCTCCCGCGCGTTGTAGGCAAAGTCCCGCGCACGGTCAAAGAGGTCATTTTTTGTCTGACTGCTTGGTTCGATTTTCAGGTCAATGTGCGCAAGCTTCAGCTCACGTGCGTCGCGCGCGTGAACTTTGATGATATGCAACCCGTACGGGGACCGGATCGGACCGACAAGCTGACCGGGCCTGGCGGCGAATGCGGCTTTCTCAAAATCCGGCACCATGCGCCCTTTGCCGAACCAGCCGAGATCTCCACCGTTTTTCGCAGAGCCGGCATCTTTGGAATACTGCCGTGCGAGTGCGGCAAAATCCTTGCCCGCCTGGGCATCTTTCACAAGCGTGCGGGCTAATGCCCTCGTCGCCGTCGTATCATCGCCCGGGTCAAACGAGAGAAGAATGTGACTTGCGTGGATGAACTCCTCTTTCCCCTTCCGTGCCTCCAGCACTTTCAGAAGATGGAAACCGTCGTTGTCCTGCAGCGGGCCTACGATTTCTCCCACCTGGGCAGCAAAGGCCGCCTTTTCGACCGCGGGGCTGAGTTCCCCATGTCGGAAGAACGCACCGCTGTCGGGCTTGTCGGCATATGTAGAGACCACCTGCAGGAAATCAACGCCCGACCGGGCCTTCTGTGCCGCCTCGTCAATATCCTCCCTACGCATGGCGGTGTCTGAAGCCGAAGCGCGCTCAATAAACTGCACATAGCTGAGCTTACGCATCGCCTCAACACGGTACTGATCGGGATTTTCGTCATAGTACTGGCGGACATCGGCATCGCTGACCTGAATTGCCGAATCCGGAACCATCTGGTTGGCATCAACCGGTGCGTAGAGCGCCGTGAACTTCTGGTTCTGGTCGAGATAGCGTTGTCGCACCTCCCCTTCGCTCACACGCACGGAAGTCAGCAGCACGCTCTGGAGCTTCTCCTGCAGCTTGCGCTGACGCAAATTCTGCTCATACTGCTTCAGCCACTTCCTCCCGAACTCCGGATCGGAGCCCTCGGGGTCGCGGACAAACTGATTGGGGTTGGCAAGGAACTGCTCGTACATGTCCCGGCGGAATGTTCCGGTCGAGTCGGTGAAATTCCGGCGGAGGTCATCGGGAGGATTCTCGCCGCGTACCCAGTCGACCAGCTCCTGATCGGTCACCTTAATGCCCATCCGCTGCAACTCTTCGTCCACAACTCGTTGCGTGACAAGATTCTGCCAGACCTGTTCGCGGATTTGCGTCATCGCATTTTCGTCGGGTTCAGTGCCGTTCTGTGCCTTCTGATTATCGGACACCGCTTTCACCATCTCGCTGAATTCTTTGTACGTCACATCGTAGCCGTTGATCTTCCCGATCGTATCCGAACCACCGCCGGCCATCCCCATGTAGTCCATCCCCCACTCAAACACGATTGTGATGAGGAACGCGATCAACAAACCGAAGAGGATGACGGGCATGCTATCCCGCATCCGAGTCATGATAGGCATAGCTGTAAACCAACCTCCTTACCGGGGAAAAAGCGGAAAATGATGTTCAATAATATACCCGAATAACGCTGGAAAAGCAACGCATTTCTTGACTTTTCCACCACTTCGAGGTATATTTATGAGCTTTCCATAAGTCCCCGAATCGTTGACCCCGGAGGTGTGCATTGAGCAAGTACAGGTGGAAACTGCTGGTCATTGTAGCTACCGTTGGTCTTGCGCTCTACTTTCTGTACCCCACGTACAGGGACTACGAGCTCCACTCCCAGTTAAAAGAGCTTCACGGACCCGACAGCCTGCAGTTTGTCGAGAATAACGAAACCGATCTCCGGGAAAACCGGGCGAAGCGTATCAAGCTCGGCCTTGACCTGCAAGGCGGCATGCGCGTGGTGCTTGAGGTGAACGTCCTGAAACTCCTGGAAGACCTGGGGAAGAACAAGGACGAGTCATTCTCGAAGATCATGGCGGAAGTCCGTGAAGAAGTCAAGAAGACCGATGAATCCCCCGTGATCCTCATGCGCCGCAAATTCGAGGCGCAACAGATCAGGATGAGCCGCTACTACGGCAGCCTGCGGGATGACAACGACGAAGTTTCTGCAATGTTAGAGGATGAATCCAAGAAGGCCATCGACCGGGCAATTGAAATCGTCGGCAACCGCGTCGACCAGTATGGAGTGTCGGAGCCGTCGATCCAGAAACTGGGCGGCACCCGCATCAACGTGGAGCTTCCCGGTGTCAGCAAGGAAGCCGAAGTGCGCCAGCTGCTCCAGGGAACCGCTCTCCTGGAGTTCAAGCTGCTGAAAGACCCCGACGTCGCATACCGCGTCATGGAGTCGATCGATAAAACACTGGCCTCCAGCGGCGCCGCAGACACTACAGACACGACACTTACAGCCACTGCGGGGTTCACTGATACCACGAAGATCGACACCCCCGAGGGGGAGATGGACGGGGAGCAGTTCGCAAAGAAGCACCCCTTCTTCACCGTCGCCCTGGTGAGCCAGCAGTATCCCGGTGAAGCGCTCGTGGCCGAAGAAAACCGCGAAAAGATCCGCCGCTGGCTTGACCGCGACGATGTTGTCCGCTCCATCCCCGGCGATATTCAGTTCCTCTGGAGCGCCAAGCCGCGCATCATGGAGGGCGGCAAGAAGTACTTTGTGCTCTACCCCGTGAAGAGCACTGCAGAGCTCACGGGTGGCGTCATTGTGAATGCCAAGGCGACGCTGGATCCAAGCTTCAATCAACCCATCGTAACGATGGAGATGAACAGCGAGGGATCCCGCGAATGGTCGCGCATTACGGGCGCCAACGTCAACAAGCGCATTGCCATCGTGATGGACAATGCCATCTTCTCCGCGCCGGTCGTTCGCAACAAGATCAC
>DAINBR010000188.1:0-6906 GCA_036732865.1 Bacteroidota bacterium
GTGCCGGATCAATGGTGAGAAGCGTACCAGATGGCCCACCATGAGACGCACGCCCGCGTTCCGGCATGCCTCACTCATCTGTCCTGCCTCTCGCACGTTGAGTGCCATCGGTTTTTCCACCAGAACGTGTTTGCCCTCCTTCGCGGCGGCAAGGGTCTCCGGGCAGTGGGCAGCGTTTGCGGAGACGATGAACACGGCGTCCACCTCAGGATGGGCCACCAGCTCTTCAACCGAGGAAAAAGCCAGGCGGATGTTGTGCGCGCGCGCTTTTTCCGCAGCCTCGGCGGCCGATCGTTTTTGCAGGGCAACCACCTCGACATTGTCCGCAGCGCGCATCGCGGGAAGCACGGCACGCTCCGCAAATTCGCCGAAGCCTATGATGCCATAGCGAAGTCTGCGCGAAGATGTCATTGTGACCTCCGCCACCCGTAGATGACCAGAGCAACTGCCGCCACAGCCCCTATGCCGGCGAAGTAGTACCAGATGTAATGCGCATGATCGTACGCATGCACCATCTGTTCCGCTGTCAATGTCCGGGGATCAGGACAGTATGCATTGAGGAGGTAGCCGGAAACGGCAAAGCCGATGATTGCGGCGAAGAAGGTATGGAGATGCGCAAACCCCAGGTACAGGCCCTCTTGGCCGGGTGGTGCCTGCTTCGAAAAGAACTCCAGGTACCGTGGCGATATGAAACACTCCGCGAGCCCCTGGATCATTATGCCGATGACGAGCATTACTGTGATGGGATGTGCCTTGAGGAATCCTGCGATCACCATCTCGTCCCCACTCCGCGCCTCAATCAGCCCCCCCAATGACATGCAGAGGGCCGAAAGGGGCATAAGGGCCATTCCGACGATCATCGAGGTCAGGGCGGTGGTCTTCTTCATTAGATGTGTTACAAGCATAACCATTGTGACGACGACGAATGGATTGACGTTGGCAATCCATTCCGGCGCGGCCGTCGGGCCGACGGTGCGGAGCACGTACTTCGGCATCGTAGCGTACATCTGTTGCTGGATCACCCAGAACCCCGTGACAATCAGGATAAGCACGATCAGATGGACGTTGGTGACCACGTCACGGAACCCCTTCCAAACGTCGCGCAGCGTTTTACCGTGCTCGATGGCATCCACCTGTTTGTAAAAGATCGCGACGGCAATCAGCGCCACAAACGTCAGTCCTGCAGCATACAGGTTGATTGCTTCCAGACCCATGTAGATCCTGAGGGGATAGGCAAGTGCCTTCCCGGAAAACGCTCCGATATTCACCATCCCGTAGAAGATGGAATACGCGCGGGCGCGGGTGTGCTCATCGGAGGTTTTGGCGACCGTTCCCGTGATGATAGACTTGATGAACGACCCGCCGATCATTGTGACAACGAGCGCGGGGATCACCGTCTCTTTGTAGGGGAATAACCCGAGCGTGGAGTACCCTATCGTCAGCAGGAAGAATGCCAGGAGCATCGCGCGGCGAAATCCAATGGTGTCCGCAAGGGCACCGCTGAAGGGGGGGAGCAGGTAGAGGCCTCCCGCGAAAAGGCCGCCGATCCAGGCCGCATTGATGTCGCTGAAACCCACAACATTGGTGAGATACAGCGTCAACGCGACGAACATCCCGTAGTATGCCGCCCGCTCCAGCAACTCGACGACGTTGGCGGTCCAGAACGCGCGTGGGAATTGCCATGTGTGAGCAGAAGCCAAGGAAGTCCTCATGAATCGCAGGATGATGATATACAAACGGGGCGGCAACAGACATCGCCGCCCCGTGCAGAATCATGGTGTTCGATACTCTGCTTACCCTTTTGACCTCGCACCAAGTTGCCGGTCGACCATGAGCAACACCGGCCCGGACTCGCCGGACATTTTCAGCATCTCGATGATCTCCGAGGCGTTCTTCTCCTCCTCAACCTGCTCTTTGATGAACCACTGGAGCTCTACCTGCGTTGCAAAATCCTGCTCTTTTGTGGCAGCCTTATACAAGTCATTGATCAGGGCCGTCACTTTTTGTTCATGTGTGAGAACCTGTTGGAAGATACCCAGAAGGTTCGAAAACTTCGCCGCGGGCTTCTCAATCGCATGCAGCGTGACGCGGCCGCCCCGTTCGTACACATACTTGAACAGCTTCATCGCGTGCGAGAGCTCTTCCTGCCATTGCGCTTGCAGCCAATGCGCCGCGCCCGGGAGATTTACCGCCTCGCAATGGGCGGACATGGAGAGATAGAGATAGGCAGATTCGACCTCGTTGCGAATCTGCTCGTTAATCGCATCCTGCAGGGATTTGCTGAGCATGGGTGAGTGTCCTTTTAACTGGTTGTGAAAGTGTCTAAAGCTACCAACTGCAGCACATAAAGTCAATGAAGTCGTCAACATTCTCGTGTTTGCACCATGGTCCCAACGTGCGTATCTTCAATAGGACCATGCGATTCTCATTGCTCATATTCATTGCCGGCTTGCAGTGGGGACTTGCCCAGAATCCTCCGGGCACCCGTTCGGCCGTCCAGACGGATGGATGCGCGGCCAAACTCCATGATGTCACGCGCACCCACCAGGCTTCCGCCGCAGATCCGTCCGTGGATGCTGTTTACTATCGCCTCGATCTCCGGCTGGACGTCCCACAGGCAATTCTCCGGGGCATCATCATGGCCCGTGTACGCGTAGTGGCCGACAGCACCTCGACCCTGGTTTTCGATCTCTCGGAAAGCATGACCCTTGACGCGGTGCGGTCGAATGGTCAGTTGCTCTCCACCACACGATATCCGCACAGCTTCCTGATCCAACTCCCCCGATTCTATTCCAGGGGAGAAATCATCACAACGGATATAGCTTACCACGGCACGCCGGAACCCACCGGGTTCGGCAGCTTCTACTTCGGGTCACTGGCCGGCGGACCCTGGATCTGGTCTCTCAGTGAACCCTACGGAGCCCGGGATTGGTGGCCCTGCAGGGACCATCCCCTGGATAAGGCAGACTCGGTCGATGTTCTGGTCACCTGTCCATCAGGGCTGCGCGTCGGCTCGAACGGGAGACTCATGGAGGTACGCGAGAATGGTGACGGCACTTCCACACATTTCTGGGCCGAACGCTATCCGATCGCCACCTATCTTGTGTCCATCGCCGTCAGCAACTATGCCGTGTTCTCAAATTGGTTTGTCTACGCTCCTTCGGACTCCATGGAGATCCTCAACTACGTGCTTCCCGAGCACCTCTCCATCGCACAGGAACAGCTCCCCAAGACCGTCGATATGTTGCGAGTGTTCTCCACACTCTTCGGTCCCTACCCCTTTCTGAGGGAGAAATACGGTCACAGCGAGTTCGGCCGCGGCGGCGCGATGGAGCATCAGACCATGACCTCCACGACAACATTCGACGAGAATGTCATCGCGCATGAGCTTGCGCACCAGTGGTTCGGCGATCTCATCACCTGTGCGACCTGGCAGGACCTCTGGCTCAATGAGGGATTCGCTACTTATTCCGAGTCGCTCTATCGCGAAGCCCGTTACGGGTCTTCAGAGTACTGGCGGCTCATCGGCGATCGCATGACAAGCGCAAAGAACGCAAGGGGATCGCTGTTCAAAACCGACACGACCTCAGTGTCTGCCCTGTTTGCCGTGACAGGCGTATATGCCAAAGGCGCCTCCGTTCTGCATATGCTCCGGCACGTCGTTGGAGACTCGGTGTTCTTTCGTATCCTTAAGGCCTATGTCGCTGACACGCGCTTCCGATACGGTACGGCCTCCACCGCAGATTTCCAGAGTGTATGCGAATCCGTTGCCGGGAAATCCCTCGGGTGGTTCTTTACGGAATGGGTCTACGGCGAATCCTTCCCGCGCTATGTGTTACAGTGGTCCGCGGCTGGTCCCCCCGATAGCAGCATCGTGACAGCCACGATACGTCAGACACCTTCGACGTCAACGCCCGCGTTTTTTCAAATGCCGATTGACCTCCGGTTCAGCGGCGTCGCCAGGGACACAACGGTTTCCTTCTTCAACTCGACACCCGAGGAGACGTTTGAGATTCTCCTTCCCTTCACGCCTATCCGGGCCGATCTCGATCCGGACAATTGGATACTGCGAGAGGTTCTCGCACCGGAACCTCTGCTTCCGCTGACAGCCCAGCTCGACCAGAATTATCCAAACCCGTTCAACGCGGGGACCACGATCACCGTCCGGCTTCCGGGCAGAACGCACGCCGCCGTGCGCATCTACGATCTCCTCGGTCGGCGGATCGCCACCCTCTCAGAGGGGGTTCAGGAACCGGGAGCCCACCCCCAGCAATGGGATGGCATCGACGAGGCGGGGCGTCACGTTGCGAGCGGGGCCTATTTCGTTCGTCTGGAGACCACGGAAACAACCATCTCACGCCGACTGCTACTTCTTCGGTGAATCGATATGACATCCACACTCGGGACTGCGTTCATCACAGGTGCCTCATCCGGCATCGGAAAGGCCTTCGCCCACCGGCTGGCCCGTGATGGTTATGATCTCATTCTCCACGGACGCCGCGAGCCACAGCTCAAGGCCCTGTGCGAAGACTTGCGGGCGCGCCACGGGGTGAACGTCGAGTATGTTATCGCCGAGCTTTCCCATCCCACGGAATTGCATCAACTGGAATCTCGGCTGCATGCGATCCCGGATCTCATGCTGCTCGTGAACAATGCCGGGTTCGGAACACATCATACATTCGAAAATGAAGATGTGGAAGTGCTCGACGCAATGATCCAGACGCACATTACAGCGCCTGTCAGGCTGACACATGCCGCGCTCCCACGCATGCTGGAACGCTCCAAAGGCGCGATTATTAATGTCTCGTCCGTGGCGGGCTTTTTGAACTCGCCCGGAAGCCTCTACAGCGGCACCAAAGCCGCTTTGACCAACTTCTCAGAGTCGTTGGATCTTCAAACTCGCAGCAAGGGCGTGCGGATCCAGGCCCTGTGTCCGGGCTTCACGCGTTCAGAGTTCCACAAGCGGATGGGGCAGGAGGTTTCAGAGGAGTTTTTCAGACATTTCATGAACCCAGAAGAGGTCGTGGACGCTTCATTGAAAGCCCTTGAGGTCGGTCAAGTCGTCTGCATCCCCGGGCTCCGGTACAAACTCGCCGCGGCAGTCCCGCGGTTTCTGCCGAGGAAAGTAATGTACGGGCTGACGCGCGTGTACAGAAGGCTGAAAGGGCGGAGACAGAGAGTGTAGAGGACAATTGTAGATGGTGGATCCACAAGAGGCCAATTGTGGATGGTGAATCCACAATTGTGGATTGGTACAAGACCAGTCTTGGATGCTGGATCCACAATTGACAAGAGAAGAAAGGAAGGCAAAACTCACGCCATGCCTTCCCTGTGTTTGTTCTAAGAAGCAGGCCGCAGGCGGCGACGTGCGCCTATTACTTCGCCGGCTTGGCGAACAGTGCGTCGTCCACCCCTGCATTCACCTCGCACTTGTCCAGCGTGAACGTGATCACCTGCCCCATCACGCTCTGCTCCATCTTCGTGGGCATCTGAACCCCGCCAAAGGGCTTATAGTCGAGGAGGTCCGTCGATTGTTCCACCGGACCGCGCGGGGTAGTGCTGACCGTCACCTCGCGGAGCTTTAGAAAATCCTTCGCATCAAAATAGTGCCGCATCGTCGGACCGGAAGCCCGGGTGAAGGTCACCTCGTAGGCTTCCCTGCCCTTGATCTCCTTCACTCCGGTGACTTCGACGGTGAACCCGAGTGACTTGTACATCGAATAAATGTCCATTACGGCATCGGGCTTCTTGGCTTCCGTCTGTTCGGGCGTCAGGTCCTTGATCCCCTGCGGTGTCCCGGTCCAACCCGACTTCCCGTCAAAGCCGGCACGCTGGACCATCCCCATCATATTCATTTCCTCATACAGCTTGTCGGGGGCCTTTTGGACAGTCTTGACCTTCATTTCCATGCCCTGGATCTTGCCGCTCAGTTCCAGTGTCTTGTCCCTGATCGCTGTATACGCTTCTTTGCCGCCGACGCGGTTGACGAACTTCGCAAAGATTTCATCCGGCGTCATCTTGACCGAACCGGTCGGCCTTTCCACCACCTTCCTCCCGTCTTCGTCATACAGCGTGACCGCGCCGAACTTCCCGACCTTGCCCCGCACATCCTTTGCGGCCCCGACGACCGCGACGAGCATGTGATCGGGATCCAAGTATTGCCGGGCGACACGCTGAACGTCTTGCGCGGTGACCGCAGCCACGCGCTTGAGATACGTCTTGTAGTAGTCCCGCGGAAGGCCGAAACGTTCCACGTCAATTGCGTATGACGCAACGGTGTTCGCCGCCTCGAGACTCGCGACAAAGGCCCCGCTGAGCGCGTTCTTTGCGCGCACGAGTTCGGCCGCATCCACATCTTCATCACGGATGCGCCTGATTTCAGAGAAGATCTCGTTGAGGGCGCTGTCCGTGACGCTGTTCCGCACAGACGTCGACGCAGTGAATGCTCCGATGAGCTCGTCCGGTCCCATGACGCTGTACGCGCCGTACGTATACGAGTGTTTTTCCCGAAGATTCATGAAGAGGCGGGCAGAACCGCCTCCCAGAATGCGGTTCATCACCGTGACGGGCATGACATCCGGCGATGTCCGGGGGAGTCTCACTCCCTGCGCAACGCGGACGACGGATTGCACAGAACCCGGGCGATCGACCAGGGCAACCTGGAGTGACGGGAGTGGCCGCACTTCCGGATACGTCGTCACCGGCAACGTCCCCTTCTTCCATTCGCCGAAGTATTTCCTGACAAGCCGGACCACGGCGCCTTTCTCGACGTCCCCCACTACGGCGAGAATCGCCCGGTTCGGTTTGAAGTAGGCCTTATACAATGCGATGCACTTCTCCCGGGTGATCTTGCTGACAGTCTCTTCGGTCTGGATCTCGCCGTACGGGTGAGCGTCACCGTACAAG
>DAINBR010000189.1:0-6858 GCA_036732865.1 Bacteroidota bacterium
GCCTTGTTCATCCCCAGCGATTGACCTCTAAATCCCCATCTGCGATCGACGCCTTGTTCATCCCCAGCGATTGACCTCTAAATCCCCATCTGCGATCGACGCCTTAATTCTCCCCAGCGTTTGACCTCCCAAACCCCGTCTTCGGTCGGCCGCTCAGTCCTGCTCTTCGATCCGTCTCTCAATCCTCCGCTCCATCACCCGTTCGCGCATGCCGTGTCCGGTCTGCTGCAAATGCTTTTTCCAGATCTTCTGCTGTTCGGGATTGAGCATTGCTTTCACGCTGAACTGATGATCCAGCATGGCCAGTTTCTCCTGATACTGCAGGTCAGACACTTCCTTCATTTTCTTTTCAATCGCTGCCTTGTCGGGATTGGCTGCTGCATATAGTTCCTGCATCTCCAACCTCGCGATGCGGACTTTTGCCTGCAGAGCGGTCTGTTTCTTCTGGAGGTCCAGACGCATCTTGTGCATCTGTGCTTGCTGATCTTCGCTCAGGTTCAGCTTGGCCATCATATCCTGGCGTTCGTGCATCGGGCCTGTCCCGTCGCGCGGGCCCATCCCTTTGCCCATGCCGCCCTGGTTTTGAGCGAAGACAAGCGTTCCCACCATGACCATCATCACCACTGCCAAAAGTCGTCTCATGGAATCACCTATCAATTGTTTAGTGAAAGCACAGCGTGCTGGTTTCAAGTGTTAGACAGGACAGCAGTGCAAAGGTTTAATGTTTGACTTTCCCCGCCCCTTTCGCTATGTTCTTATGATCCTCGTGCGATCCGGAGCTTACTGTGCGGACTGTTGTCCATCGTCTTCTCCCCATTTTTGCGACCCTTGCCCTGATGCAGTTTTCGTCCTGCAGCGTATGGGACTCCTTCACTGCTTATTTCAACACCTATTACAACGCCCAGCGCGCATTCACTGAAGCGGAGGACGAGGTGTGGGTGATGCCTGATACCAGGGAGTCCGGACGGAATCTCTTGATTCCACTCAACATCAGTCAGGGTGCCAGAACAAAGTTTACGGCCGTCATCGAAAAATGCTCGAAGCTGCTCCAATATCATCCCGAGGCCGGCCTGGTTGACGACGCGCTGATAATGATCGGGCTGTCTTACTATTATCAAGGCGAGTACCAGAAAGCCGAACGAAAGTTCATCGAATTGATCGAGGGATACCCCGAGAGCGACCTCGTGCTCAAGGCGCAGGTCATGCTCGCATTCTCGTACTACAAAAGCAAGGATGCACAGAAGTCAGCCAAGACCGCTCAGCAGGTGCTGGACCTGGCGGCGACGCAGGGCGAAAAATCAGTGGGAGCCGAAGCGGCACTTGTATTGGGTCAGCTTGCTCTAGATGAAAAAGCATACTCCCGTGCCCGCACCTTCTTTGAACAGGTGGGCGATAATGGCAACACATCGGAGAAACGCGCGCAGGCGCTGATGAAGGTGGGTGAAATGTACGTCCTGGAAGGGAAGTATGTCGAAGCCGAAGCTGCCTATGAGCGTGCGTATTCGCTGAGTGCTTCGTATCTAGGGGAATACCGCGCCCGGATTGGCGTCGCAAAAATGCTGAATAAGCAACAACGGTTCGACGAGGCGGAAGAGTCCCTCCTTGCGCTCCGCTCCAATTCAAATTATCGTGAATTCTACGGCCAAATTGACTACGAACTGGGAAATGTTGACCGTGATAGGGGCGACATACAGACGGCCATTGAACAATATGCATACGTCGATACTGCCTATTCGCGCACGGAGGCGGCCGCAGATGCCAATCTCGCACTCGGGATGCTGTATGAGGACGTTTTGTTCCAGCTCGACTCCGCCCGTGTCGTGTACGAACGGGGACGAGGTGTCACAAACACGGCCGAGTCGAGGACCCAGATCATCCGAAGGGCAGACTATCTTTCGCGATACGTGATGTTCCGGAATGACATCATCAGGCTGGACAGTCTTCGCGCCGCCGCCCTTCAAGCTTCTGATACGGCAAACGCAGCCGGGAGCCCGACCCGTATTGACACCACCGTCATTACCCGTGCCGGCACAGCGGGCCACACGGCACCAGATACAGCGGGACTTGCGCGAATTGACTCAGCAGGACGCGCACTCGCGGATACAACAAGGCCCGCGCCGGCCGACACGGTAAGGCTCGCGCTTGCCGACACCTCCCGCCGGGCCCTTGCCGACACCTCCCGCCGCGCACAGTCTGACAGCGCTAAGCCGCCAGCCGCGCAGACACCCGCACTATCGCTCGACACTATTCATGTCCGCCTGGCAGACCGGATGGATGACATCGCAGGCTTGTTCTATGCAACGATGGCGCTCCCGGACTCCGCGCGGTTCTGGTACCACCGGCTTTTGCGCGAGTATCCGGACAGCCGAGGGGCACCACGCGCCCTCTATGTGCTCGCGCGCATCGAGGGGGAGGACTCAACAGGTACGACTCTCTTTGCCGACTCGCTCTACAGGGAGATCATCCGGCGTTTTCCGGAATCGCCTTTCGCCGAAGAATCCAGACGCTTGCTCGGGCTTCCGCCAACGGTTCAGGCCCCGGATTCGCTGGCTCTGAGCTACAGTCATGCAACTGCACTCCTGCAGGCAGGGAAGAATACGGCGGCCATCGATTCGTTCAAGGCCATCGTCCGCCGCTCTCCGACATCTCCGCTGGCACCCCAGGCGTTGTATGCCATCGGGTGGGTATATGAGTTTCACACCAGTCAGTTGGATAGTGCCGGAGCGAATTACGAACGTCTGGTGGCGCAATATCCCGGGACTCCATACGCGAAACAAGTTCAGCCGCGGGTGACGGAAATCCAGAATGCCCGTCAGGCCCTGTTGGCCCCGCCCAAAGCGGACACCACGACGGTCGCTCCTCCCGTGAAAGCGCCGGAGAAAAAAACCGAAGAAATAGACCAGGAACGGGTGGACAAACGCCGGAGAAGAGCAACGGAACCCGGCGCCGAAAACCCACAATTCAAACAGGATCCCTGACGACAGAGTACTCCTCTCATGCTTCACCTCCATAGCCGCGTGTTGAGCCTCCGTCCCGTCGCTCCCAACGTTCTGGTGTTGTCTCTGCACTGTCCCGAGTTGAGTGTGACCGTTGCGGCCGGCCAGTTTGTGAACATTCTTGTCCATGACGGCATTGAAACGCTTTTGCGCCGGCCATTCAGCGTATATCGCACCGAGGGAGATTCCATTGAGATCCTGTTCCAGCGATTGGGCAAAGGCACTGCGCTCCTGGCAAAGGCGAAGGAAGGGCAGGTGCTCGATCTGCTCGGGCCCCTCGGTCACGGTTTTCATCTTGACGAGCCTTCCTATGAAACGGCCGTGCTCATCGGCGGTGGACTCGGAGTAGCGCCACTGCCTATTGCCACGGAGGGACTGCACCGTGCGAACAAGAATATTGTTACACTATTGGGCGCTCGCACGGCCGAGCTGATCATCGATGGGCATCTTCAAAATGTCAGCGTGGCCACTGACGACGGGACGCGGGGATTTCACGGGACTGTCGTCGATTTAGCCGCGCAGGTCTGGGATGCTCGGGACATGCCTTCGACACGCATCTTCGCCTGCGGACCCACACCAATGTTGCGTGCCCTCGCCGCCTGGGCGCTTTCGCGCAACATCGCGTGCGAAGTGTCACTCGAAGGTCAGATGGCCTGTGGCATAGGGATTTGTCAGGGCTGCCCTGTGGAAATTGTTGGCCAGGAACGCAAGTATGCGTTGATGTGTACCGATGGTCCGGTCTTCAACTCGCGGGATATCATTATCTAACATGACACACACGGATTTCCATCTTGGAGGCGTACACTGCAAGAACCGCGTGTTCGTTGCCTCAGGAACGTTTGGCTATGGCGACGAGTGCATGGATCTCGTGGACGTGGCGCGTCTCGGCGGCATTATGACGAAGTCGCTCTCGCTCAAACCGCGGGACGGGAATCCACCTCCGCGGGTTGTGGAAACGCCCGGCGGGATGCTGAATTCGATCGGCCTTGCCAACATCGGCGTGCATCGCTTCATCGCGGAAAAGCTTCCCATCCTCCGGTCAATCGATACCACGATCGTGGCAAACATCGCGGCGAGCAGCGTCGATGAATACTGTGCTGTGCTGGATCTCCTTGAGGAAGCAGGCGGTGTGCACGCATATGAAATTAATGTCTCTTGCCCGAACGTGAAAGAGGGAGGGCTCAACTTCGGCACAGACTGCTCGATGACCGCCGGGATCACCAGGCGGCTCCGTACGCGCACGACGAAACCGTTGATCATTAAACTCACACCCAACGTTGCGCAGATCTCCACGTTTGCGCGCGCCGTCCAGGATGAGGGGGCCGACGCCGTGTCGGTCATCAATACCCTCATCGGCATGGCCATCGATGTGCGTACGCGCAAACCACTGCTCTCGACAGTGACCGGTGGTCTCTCCGGCCCCGCCATCAAACCCGTGGCTCTGGCCAAGGTCTACGAAACCGCACGCGCAGTCCGCATTCCGGTAATTGGCATCGGAGGCATCATGTGTGCCACCGATGCCATAGAATTCTTCCTCGCCGGGGCGACTGCCGTGCAGGTTGGGACTGCCAACTTTATTGATCCGGCTACCGGCGTTAAAGTTGCAGACGGCATCGCAACCTGGTGCGACGAACACGGCATCGACGACGTCGCGAAACTTGTGGGGGCGCTCGATGCACGTATCGGCGTGTCAGTGCTGGAGAGCTGGTTGTGAAGCGGTCAGAGGAGGAGTACCGCCGCACGCTTGCCTACCTGTACGGTCTGCAGTACCGCGGCATCAAGTTCGGCCTCAAGAACATCCACGCACTCCTCACTGCCTGTGGACATCCGGAAGGCGCATTTCTTGTTGTGCACGTGGCAGGCACAAACGGCAAAGGTTCCACCGCATCGTTTATTGCGTCAATTCTGCAGGAATCCGGCTACCGCACCGGACTCTACACGTCACCGCATCTCGTCGACTTCACCGAACGAATCCGCATCAATGGGGCTCAGATATCCGAAGAACATCTCGTGATGTACGCGCGGCAGATGAGGCCAGCTTTTGAGCGCACGCAAGCGACATTCTTTGAAGCGACCACCTGCATTGCTTTCCGCTACTTCGCGGATGAGCAGATCGACATCGGGGTGATCGAGACAGGTCTGGGCGGCCGCCTGGATGCCACAAACGTCGTGACCCCCATGGTATGTATCATCACAAACGTGGGAATGGACCACATGGAGTATCTGGGAACCACGCTCCGCTCCATCGCAAGGGAGAAGGCTGGAATCATCAAGCGTGGAGTTCCCGTGATTACCGCATCGACGTCGGCTGAAGTACTTGCGGTGCTTCGGTCCACGGCGAAGAGCCGGAGAAGCGCGTTTCATCACATGTGGGACATCATTGACACACGCATTGTCGGCAGCAGGCACGGATGTTCGGTGGTCCGCCTGTCCGGCACACAGTGGCGCATTCCCCGAGCCCTTCTCGGCTATCCGGGCGCGCACCAGGTTGATAATGCCGCCCTCGGCGTTTCTGCTCTCTCGGTTGCAGCGGCGCAGCACGCTCTCAGACGGATCACTCCCGGTGCCATCATGCGCGGGTTACGGAATGTTGTCCGCAATACCGGCCTTGGCGGACGGATGCAGACGCTATTCCACGACGGAGTTCAGGTCACGCTGGATGTCGCCCACAATCCTGACGGCATGAGAGTCCTCGCTGACACACTGTCAGAACGGCGCACGGTCTATCCCATCGCGGTATTCGGGATCGTACGTGACAAGGATGCGGGCGGGGTGCTGGATGAACTCCGCAGGGTCGCCCGGGAGGTAATTGCTGTTTCCCCGGAGACCGAGAGGGCCCGTAGCAGCCGCGAAATCGTGCGGATAGCGACCGAACGGAGTATTCTGGCAAAAGATGGCGGCAGCGTGTCCGGGGGGCTGGGTCTGGCCCTGAAAAGGGTGCATGCCGGCAATCCTCCGTCGAGGCGGAAGCTCCTCGTGGTCGGATCGCATTATCTGGTGGGTGAGGCGCTGCAATTTTTCAAAACGGTGGAAAAGCACAAAAAACCTTGACATATATGAAGAAATTATCTATTATCATACCATCACAACATTTCGCGACACCGCCTGTTGTTCACATCTGTTCGATCGGTAACTCGTCCGCCCGACTATCCTTGAACACTATTCCCCAGCAGTGACCTGAGTGGTTCGCAAACAGGAGCTGGCCATTACGCATTAACCAATTCACTTCGTGAGAGGCTTTTCATCCATGGCAATGGACATTTCGGAGCTCAAATCCAAGAAAATCATTGAGCTCAACCAGATCGCCAAGGAACTTAACATTTCCGGGTACAGCGATCTGCGCAAGCAGGAGTTGATCTTCAAAATCCTCGAAGCGCAGACTGAACAAGGGGGCCTGAGCTTCAGCCGGGGGGTTCTCGAGGTATTACCGGACGGTTATGGATTCCTTCGGTCAGTGGATTACAACTATCTACCGTCCCCCGACGACATCTACGTTTCGCCTTCACAGATCAAGAAGTTCAATCTCCGTACCGGTGATTCGGTGAGCGGACAGGTGCGTCCTCCCAAGGAAGGGGAGCGGTTCTTCGCCCTGCTTCGGGTGGAGGCCGTGAACGACGAGAATCCCGATTCCATACGTGAGCGCGTCCTTTTTGACAACCTCACGCCGCTGTATCCGAATTCGAGTCTCAGGCTGGAAACCGCCCCGGGCGAGTATTCGATGCGCATCATGGACCTCCTGGCACCCATCGGGAAGGGACAGCGCGGCATGATTGTGTCGCCGCCGAAGGCCGGCAAGACGATCCTGCTCCAGAAGATCGCCAACAGCATCAGCCGGAACCATCCCGAGGTCAAGCTGATCGTT
>DAINBR010000190.1:0-4601 GCA_036732865.1 Bacteroidota bacterium
GGGCAATCCAGCGATGCGGCGCTCCACAGCAGGAGTGACTTCACATCCATCGGTGCGGCACGACGGGCAGCAGCAGAAGCTTATGCAATGGCCGGCATTACCCCCAGCGACGTTGGAGTTGCGGAAGTCCATGATTGCTTCACCATCGCGGAGATCATCGCCACCGAGGACCTGGGCTTCTTTGAGGCTGGAGAGGGCCACAAGGCGGTAATTGAAGGGTGTACTCGTCGCGATGCCGTTCGACCGGTGAATTCATCCGGCGGATTGAAATCCAAAGGCCACCCCGTCGGGGCGTCCGGCGTCGGGCAGGTTGTTGAAATCTGGAAACAATTGCGCGGCGAAGCGGGTAGGCGGCAGGTACCGGGGGGACCTGCACTCGGACTCACGCATAATGTGGGAGGAACCGGGCAAACATGTGTCGTCCACGTCTTTGAGAGGAGGTCATAGCATGAGCGCAACAACGGACTTTACGCATGCGGCCTTCACGCAATGGCTTCGCGAACACAAGCTGATGGGAGTCCGGTCGACCGCCTCACAGTATGTCACTGTGCCCCCGAAACCGCTCGCACCCGCACAGCATGAATGTGATATGGAATGGGTTTCGCTGAGCGGCAAGGGCACACTCGAAGCGTTCTCCATCATCTACATCGCCTCGACAACAATGATCCGTGAGGGTTACGGACGCGATCACCCTTACTGCGCCGGAGTTGTTCGCCTGGAAGAAGGACCGGCGATCAGCGCGCAGATTCTCGGTGTGGATGTGAGTCATCCCGAAACGATCCGGGTCGGCTCGCCAGTCACCGTGGAGTTCATCGACTCCGGAGAAGGAGCCCAGCGACGGACGCGTTTGGGGTTCAGGGTGGGCGTCTGAGGTTTCAGGTAGAGCCTTTCAGGGCCGTTCCGTATTTCTGCAGATCAGTCACCCAATTTTCAGCTTCACATCGCGTCCCCGAACGGGAGCATGTGGGATTGGGCCTCAACCAGCACGGGGATGCCGCGGAATGACCCTTCCCCGTCTCTCCAGTTTCCGGGCAAGGAACACTTTCCTGTAGAGAATGCAGAGTGCCCATAGCGCGTTCAGTCCCACTACGTTCACCGCAAAGTACCAGTCAAGCCTGCGGAACACTGAGAAGATCATGAGTGTAAACAACTCCGTTCCAAGCCCCACAAACCCTGAGAGTCTCAATGCAGTCCGGTCGCCGTACCAGGATTCCGGCCGGGGATTGCTGACACCCTTCAACGACCAATTGTCGATCCGCATCATGAGTCTGTCCTGCCAGCCATACAGAAGAAGATAGAGTTTCTGCATGAAGAGGGCACGTGAATCCCCTGCCAGGTCCCCCGTCTGTATCTCTTCCGTGACCTGTTTCATCTCATCGACGCCTTGCATGCGCAGAAATGACGTTTGGTAGTACACATGGTACGACACACGCAGGGAGATGCCCAGGAAGCCAATCGCCCCGATGAGGAAGACGGGCGGCCAGCCTGTTTCCTGATACAGCGAAAACGACATTGCGGCGAGCACAACCAGGTTCACCGCAATATCAACCACCGAGTCAAGAAAGCGCCCGAACCGGCTGGACTTCTGCTTTGCCCGCGCAAGCTGGCCGTCGGCGGAGTCAAGGATATCCTTGAGAGTAACCAGGAGTCCCGCCAACGGGTACCAGTTGGGACCCGCAAACGCAAAAACACCCGCCGACACAAACCCCGCAACGATTGAGGCAACCGTCACCTGATTTGGAGTCACACGGGTGGCATACAGGAAGCGGACAAATTGGTGGGCGATGGGGCGGAGGAGATATGTATTGATCAGCTCGTCGGAAACATCAGACTTGACCGATGATTGGTAGGATGGCCCGGCAGTCGAGGTCATGGAGACCAAGATAGCTATTCCCATGGGTCATCGCAAGCAAACTGCGGAGTCCCGTCGCCACCCACAACTCTACTTCTTCCACTTCTCGGGCCGAAGTGAGCGAACAGTAGCACCGGCACGCCACATCTCGGAGTTTCGCCACTCGTCCAGTTCGCTCTCGAGGCGTTCCCGGTAGCCGGGGGCCCCGCACGTCTCCAGCACGCGGCGCGTCTCCGCACCGTTATGTACCGATTCGTACAGAGAAGCGAATAACGGCCTGGTTGTTTCTTCGAACTTCTTGGACCAATCAAGTGCCCCGCGCTGGGCGGTCGTGCTGCAGGCACCGATCATCCAGTCTACACCGTTCTGACCCATCAGCGGATACAGGCTCTGCGTTGCCTCCTCGACCGTTTCGTTGAACGCTTCGCTCGGCGAGTGTCCTTTTGAGCGCAGGAGCTCGTACTGGGCCTTCATCAAACCGGCGATTGCCCCGAGAAGCACTCCACGCTCCCCTGTCAGATCACTGTAAACCTCTTTTTCAAACGAAGTGGGAAAGAGGTAACCCGAACCGATCGCAATCCCGAGCGCGAGGACGCGTTCCCTCGCACGGCCGGTGACGTCCTGATGCACTGCGAAGCTGGAATTGATCCCGCTGCCTGCGAGGTAATTTGTCCGGACGGTGCGTCCTGAACCCTTCGGTGCGACGAGTACAACATCCACGTCGGCCGGTGGCACGACACCGGTTTGATCGCGGTAGACAACAGAAAAGCCGTGCGAAAAACAGAGCGCCTGCCCCTTGCGGAGGTTTCTCTTCACCAGTGGCCACTGCTCCTTTTGTCCGGCATCGGATAACAGGTACAGCACAATTGTCGAACGGCGCACAACGTCTTCGATATCGTCAAACAATGTTTTTCCCTCCACCCACCCGTCGCGCACCGCCTCCTGCCATCCGCGTCCACCTTTGCGCTGACCCAGGTTTACTTTGATGCCATTGTCGCGCAGATTCAGACCCTGACCGTGTCCCTGCGGGCCGTAACCCAGAATCCCCACTACGTCGTCCTTTAATAGCGCCTGCGCCTTCGCCAGGGGAAATTCTTCACGGGTAATGACTTCTTCTTTGACTCCGCCAAAATCCATGATTGCCATCGGGTTCTCCTCGTTCTTGATTGCTCGCGTTGTTCGATTGCAGTTTCCAGTTCTGCGTCCCTCTAGTTCAATTGATACTCTGTACTATCCGGGCTCCGACTTCCTCGGTTGTTTGCGACCCGCCGAGATCGGGGGTCCGCACTCCTGCCGCGATCGTTGCGTAGACGGCGCTCTCCACAGCACATGCCTCCTCTTCTCTGCCTAGTGAATGGCGGAGCAGCATGGCTGCACTCAGGATAGCACCCACGGGGTTCGCAAGCCCGCGGCCTGCAATGTCGGGGGCGGATCCATGGATCGGTTCGAAGAGACCGGGGCCGCCATCGCCCAGTGACGCTGAGGGAAGCATGCCCATCGAACCGGCCAGCACGGAAGCCTCATCCGTGAGAATATCGCCGAACATGTTTTCAGTTACGACCACGTCGAACGAGGCGGGTGCGGAGACCAGACGCATTGCCGCAGTGTCGACCAGCATGTGCTCCAGCGTAATCCCCGGGTAGGACGCAGAGATTTCCGTGGCGGTCGTTCGCCAAAGCCGCGAAGTCTCCAGCACATTCGCCTTGTCAACGGAAGTCACTTTTCTTTTCCGTTTTCCCGCAAGCTTGAACGCGAGATCCACCACCCGCGCGATTTCTATCCGGGTATACTCCAGTGTGTCGACTGACTTCACCGTGCCGCCCTCTTCCCGGGTATACCGTGGCGTCCCGAAGTACAGGCCCCCTGTCAATTCACGGACGACTACCAAGTCGACATCCTTCAGAAGACGTTCCTTCAGCGGAGAGGAGCCGGCAAGCGCCGGATGCACCTGCACGGGTCTGAGATTGGCATATAGTCCGAGTTCCTTCCTGAGCCGGAGGAGTCCGCGTTCCGGCCGGATGTCCACCGGCCGGTTGTCCCATCGCGGGCCGCCAACCGCGCCGAGGAGGATTGCCGAAGAGCCCTTGCATGCCGCCAGGGTTGCCTCCGTGAGCGGAATGCCGTGAGAGTCAATCGAGGCTCCGCCAAACGGATGCTCCTCAAACGAAAACACATGCCCGAACTTCCCAGCGACCGCCCGGAGAACTTTAACGGCCTCCTTGGTCACTTCCGTTCCTATGCCGTCTCCGGGAAGCACAATGATCTTTGCGATCATTGTTGCTCCCCCCTCTCTCGGCGCCGTTCAAACGCCGCAATCTCCGGTTCATGATCGAGTATATAGCCGAGTTCATCCGTACCGTGCAGAATGCATGTTCGCGCAAAGGAATCGATCGTGAATCCCACCTTCCCTCCCGGCCATCTGACTTCCTGTCCGGACAGATCGACCGCAACGGTTCCACCCGAGGAGGCAAGGTGAGCCAATGCCGACCAGGTTGCGGAATCAACAACAACCGGAAGCAGTCCGTTTTTCAGCGCATTGGATTTGAATATGTCCGCGAACGATGTGCTAATGACCGCGCGGAAGCCGGCACCGGCGAGAGCCCAGGGGGCATGTTCACGCGAAGACCCGCAACCAAAGTTGTGGCCGGCCAGAAGTATTGCTACCCCCTCGTTCTCTGCTTTGTTCAGCGGGAAATCCGCGAGCAACGCACCGTCCAGGGTCAGCTCGTTGGCGTTCGAGCGCGCGCTC
>DAINBR010000190.1:4611-6821 GCA_036732865.1 Bacteroidota bacterium
CCGCGAGCAACGCACCGTACGGTACGCGACGCAGGTCCTCAAACAGGTGAGGTCCGATGCCTGCCTTGTCGGTGACTTTCAGAAACCGCGCCGGAATGATCTGATCGGTATCGATATTGTCCTGCGGAAGGACAGCGATTCGCGAGTTGACCGTTTGGAACGGCTCACGTCCAGGTTCTGTGGTTCGGGCGCTCATAGCATGCTCCTCACGTCTGTGAGGCACCCGGTAACAGCCGAGGCGGCCGCAGTCAACGGCGATGAAAGAAACGTGCGGCTTCCTTTTCCCTGGCGGCCTTCAAAGTTGCGGTTGCTCGTGCTCACCGCATATTTTCCCGGCGGTACCTCATCGCCATTCATCGCGATGCACATTGAGCAGCCGGGCTCCCGCCATTCGGCCCCTGCTTCGATGAAGACCCGATCCAGGCCTTCGGCTTCCGCCTGCCGTTTCACTGCATATGAGCCGGGCACGACGAGGGTGCGCACAGAACTCGAGACCTTTCTTCCGCGCATCACGGAGGCGGCCTGGCGAAGGTCGTGGATTCTTGAGTTGGTACAGCTTCCGATAAAAACCACATCGATCGGGTGCCCTGCCAACCGGCTCCCGGGCTTCAGTCCCATGTAATCAAGCGCCTTGCGCAGCGACGCGCGCTGCGACGCATCACCAACCCGCGCAGGATCGGGCACAGTCGCCGTGATCTGTGCACCCATGCCCGGGTTCGTTCCAAACGTCACCATCGGTGCGAGGCGGGTCACATCCAGACCGATTGTCATGTCGTAACGTGCACCGTCATCACTGCGGAACGATCTCCACCTCTTCACCGCAGCTTCATAATCTGCCGGTGCAAACTCGCGGCCGGCGAGATATGCGAATGTCATGTCGTCGGCTGCAACCATCCCGGCCCGTGCACCTCCTTCAATCGACATGTTGCAGAGGGTCATCCGCTCTTCCATCGAAAGTGAGCGGACAACGGAGCCAGTGTATTCAAAAACGCTTCCCGTTCCGCCACCGACGCCTATCTGCGCGAGAAGTGCGAGGATGACGTCCTTTGCGCCCACTCCACTGCCCAACGTCCCTTCGATCCGCACCTCACAGGACCGCGGTTTTTGCTGCAGAACGCACTGACTCGCAAAGACATGCTCCACCTCGCTTGTGCCGATACCGAAAGCAAGCGCGCCGAATGCCCCGTGCGTCGAGGTGTGGCTGTCTCCGCACACAATGGTCATCCCGGGTTGTGTGAGCCCGAGTTCGGGACCGATAACGTGCACGATACCGCGCTGTGGATGGCCGGTGCCGTAGAGTGCGATCCCGAATTCCCGTGCATTGCGTTCGAGGGCGGCAATCTGACTCGCTGCAAGGGCGTCCCGGACAGGCCCGCGCTCCGTGGGGATGCTGTGGTCCACGGTCGCCACCGTACGAGCCGGACAACGCACACGGAGCCCGCGCCGTCTCAGACCATCGAACGCCTGCGGTGAGGTCACCTCATGAATCAGGTGAAGGTCAATGTAGAGAAGCGTTGGGGCATCCGGCGCTTCATGCACGACGTGTGCCTGCCAGAGCTTATCAAACAACGTCCGGGGAGCCTGGTCTGTCATCGTCCTATGCACCTGTCTCTGCGGGGGTGGTGGCCGCGGTGACTTGTTTCATGCGAATGGCATTCTGTGCCCGGTTGAGAGCCTCGAGATATGCCTTCACGCTGCCTGTGATGACATCGGTGCTTGCGGCGCGGCCATTGAATACCACCCCGTCAAAATCCACACGGACGAACGCTTCGCCGATTGTGTCGTGCCCGTAGCTCACTGACTTGAGCACATACTCCGTCAGCTTTCCGGCGATGCCGGTAATGCGCTCGATGGCGCGGTACGCGGCATCCACGGGGCCGTCACCGGTAGCCGAATCTACGAGCTTCGTACCGCCTTTCCTCAGCTCCACTGTGGCCGTGGGGCGAACCCGTGTCCCCGTACTTACGTGCAGCTCTTCCAGGAGATAGGACTCTTCCGGCGATGTCGCCCGGTCTTCCAGGATAGCCACGAGTTCTTCGTCTGCGACCTCCTTCTTCTGATCGGCGATCGCGCAGAACTCGGTGTAAGCGCTCTCCAGTTCTTCCTGCGAAAGCGTGTAGCCAAGGTCGGCATAGCGCTGCTTTAGCGCATGTCTCCCCGAGTGCTTACCCAGGACCAGCGCGTTCTTCGACAGGCCCACCGACTCCGGG
>DAINBR010000191.1:0-5145 GCA_036732865.1 Bacteroidota bacterium
CGCTCATTTCCCCGGCGTGGAAATTCGCTTAGTCCTCGGCTCGCTCTCGTCTTCGACGAACCGTGCCCGCTCGCCTCCGGATGACCCTCTTCGCACGCGCTTCCCCCTCGCCTCCCTCAGGAATCCTGTGCATTGCTATCTCTCGTCGGGTGTTTGTTAGGGGGATCAGGACGGACAGGCGGGGTGTTGCCCGAGAAGGCGGGTGACACGGGACCAGATGTCCCTGGCGGTCTCCTCCCGGGAGCCCGAGGCATCGAGGTGAACGAACTTCCGGCCCTTCAGGCTCCGGAAGATCGCCCGGACCTTGCGGAGATAACGTTCCTTCTCGAAGAGGAGGTCTTTCCAGTCTCGTACCGCAGCGGCTGGCATGCGATGAACAACGAGTGGCAGCAACGTCTCGACCGCCTCCTCCCATACAGCATGCACAACGATTGGCCCGCCGTTCACGACGATCCCGTGGAACCCATTGACAACGTGTACGACTGGTCGCGTGCCCCCTCGACGTTCGTGCCGTTCCGCCCCTCGACTACCGATTACCAGGTACCCGGCAACGGACGGGGCTGGAATGTCCGCTCTGTCTACATCACGGCTGCAGATTCCGCGTTCGTGTCAAAGATCTTCGCAGAAGCGACGAAGGGAATCGATCAGGTGGTCTGTCTCTGGGCACACCTACCCGAAACGGACTTCCCCGCTAACCTGCAGAAAGTCAACAGGGCAATCCACGCCGCGGCATCACGATACCCGGCGATAGGATACCGTTACTGTACTGCGGTCGAAGCAATGCAATCGTGGCGCAGAACCACCGATACCACAGCCCCGCATCTTACCGTACAGGAGATCACATCCGGGCCTGATCTGTACTGGACAGTGCAATCCGCCAAAACCCTCTTTCAGCCGGAACCATTCCTGGCCGTAAAGGACCGCTACGAACGGTACACAATCGTGCCCATGCAAAACTCGGGGCTTCTCCGGTGGACAACAACCGTCGGCATCCCCCGGTCCGATATTGCCAGAATGGGGGTCGCGGCCACAGATATCGTGGGAAACCACACCATTGTCATCGAACGCTATCTGCCGGATGATATTTTTGTGGATGAAGGTGACGCGGGGTACCGGGAGATAGCCGGAACTTGGCAGACAACAAAAGGCACGGGCTTCGGTGCTTCGATCAGAACTGCGGCTGTTGCCGCTGCTGACTCCGCGAAAGTCCGATGGGAATTCACCGCACCTGCGGCCGGCCCGTACAATCTCTACCTCCGCGTGCCGGCTGTGCCCGATCCGGTGACCCGGGGACGCGTCGAATGGGCACGCGCCGGTCAAGACGCGAAGAGCACGGCATTCGCTGCGTCGCTCCCGACTGATGCGTGGAACTTCATCGGTACGCTGATGTTCGACGCTGCCGGAAGCGCCTCCGTAGAAGTCACAGCGTACGGAACGACCGGAGCAACCGTGCATCTGGCCGCTGATGCGCTCAAGGTGTCCGCCCTGGTACGCGACCGATGGATCGAGGCACCGGAAGCATACGACGCGGGATCCATCGTCATTGGCGAATCGAATGCCCGCTCCGTCAGCATCAATAATTCCGGAATTCTCCCGGCTCAGCTGCTCTCGGCCCATCTCGTGTCTGGGACCGCCGAGGTTTCGAGTCTCTTTCCGATAACTGTACCCGCCATGGGTGAGGCCGGGATATCACTGTTGTTCACCCCTCCGGCTGCGGCCTCCTTTGTGGATACGCTCGTGGTCACCACCGACGATCCACACCACACCACCGTCAGAATTGCGGTCCAGGCCACGGTCCGGGAATACTATGCCATCGTCGACGATGGCGACGCGCTGAGTTATGCGGAGGCCGGTGCCTGGTCGTTCAGCACTGCAGGTGGATTCAATTCTACCAGCCGCTATGCGTACCCCGCAGCCGGAGTCTCTGCGACCTTCATGGCACGCTTGAAGAGAACCGGCGTTTATGAGATCAGCGAAATTGTGCCGACGACCGTGAACGCTTCCATCCGCGCGCGCTATTCACTGTTCCTGGGACCAGCTCTCGTCGACTCGGTGTTCAAGGATCAAAACGATGGCAGCGGCAACTGGGTTGCGCTCTGGTCACGGAGCCTACCGGCGGATTCTGCCGTCACTGTCCGCATCACCGACGCCATGTCCCCGGTAGTATCAGGAAAGGTGCTCCGTGCCGACGCAATTCAGTTTCAGTGGGTGAGTGCCGGACCGAATTCCGTGGCTGGTTTGCCGGACGGCGTTCCGTCCGGCTACGTCCTCAGCCAAAACTTCCCCAATCCATTCAACCCGGCGACAACAATACGATTCTCAATTGCAGATCCGCAATTCACAACTCTCAAAGTATACGATATGCTCGGGCGGGAAGTGGCCCTGCTTGTGAACGAACAACTGCAGGCCGGTTATTACGCGCGGGAATTCAACGGGGAGGCGTTCTCCAGCGGAGTGTATTTCTGCCGCCTCCAGACCGGTGGCACCGTCAGCACCATCAAGATGCTGTATGCAAAGTAATCACTACTCAACACCCTATTCGATTGCCTATATGAAAAAAGCCATTCGTCGCGCCGCTCTCATTCTCCCGGCCTTGCTTGTTCCTGTGTGCTCAATGCTCGGGCAGAACCAGGGCTATCCGATCACTCCAGTGCTCTTCACCGATGTCAGGGTGAGCGACAGCTTCTGGTCCCCCCGCCTGGAAGTCAACAGGACGGTCTCAATACCTCATGCGTTGCAGAAGTGCGACGAGACCGGCCGCGTTCGCAATTTCGAGATTGCCGACAGCATTCTTGCCGGCCTTCCCGCAAAGGGGAAGTTCTGCAGCCGGTATGGTTTTGACGATTCCGATGTGTTCAAAGTGATTGAGGGAGCTGCTTATTCACTGCACACCCATTACGATCCCGCGCTCGACAAAACGGTGGATTCACTGATCACGAAGGATGGGTATCTCTACACCATGCGGACAATCGACGCCGAGAAATCCTGGGCGAAGGATCGCTGGGTAAACGACCGTGCGAAGAGCAGCCACGAGCTGTACAACCTCGGTCATCTCTACGAAGCCGCCGTGGCACACTACAATGCGACGAAGAAAAGGAGCCTGCTGGACATCGCGCTGAAGAGCGCCGATCTGCTGGTAGCAACGTTTGGCCCGGACAGGATGCATACGGTGCCGGGACATCAAGTGACGGAGATCGGGCTGGCGAAGTTGTATCTCGTGACCGGAAAGCGAGAGTACCTGGATTTGGCCGATTTCTTCATCGACCAGCGGGGAAGGGGAATCCCGCGCGGAAAGACCTACAATCAGGACTATATCCCCATCCTTGATGAGACAGAGGCCGTTGGACACGCCGTGCGCGCCGGATATCTTTACGCGGGGATGGTCGATGTCGCCGCACTAACCGGAAATGACCGCTACCTCCGTGTTCTCGACCGTATCTGGGAGGATGTGGTCTTGAAAAAGCTCTACATCACGGGTGGCGTCGGCGCCGTGGGCAACATTGAGGGCTACGGTGCTCCGTACGAGCTTCCCAACCTGAGTGCGTATTGCGAAACCTGTGCGGGGATTGCGCTGGTCTACTGGAACCACAGGATGTTTCTTCAACTCGGCGACGCGAAATATATGGACGTCGTAGAACGGGTGATTTATAACGGCTTCCTCTCGGGGGTTTCTATGACAGGAGACCGGTTTTTCTATCCCAACCCGCTGGAGTCGATGAATGGCGCCGAGAGATCCCCCTGGTTTACCTGCGCCTGCTGTCCGTCAAATGATGTGCGTTTCGTCCCCTCCATCCCGGGCTATATCTACGCCCACCGTGGAAAAGAGATTTTCGTGAACCTCTTCGTGGGCGGGAGCACGCGGCTGAATCTGGGAAAAGAAACGGTCCATATTACCCAGTCGACCAATTACCCCTGGTCCGGAAAAGTCGAGCTTGCGATGGGGATCCAGAAATCGATCCCGCTGACGTTGAACATACGGATTCCGGGGTGGGCACAAGACAAGCCGTTGTCCGGGGACCTCTACAGGTATATGCACCCGGGTTCTGAAAATGCTAGGATCCTCATTAATGGCGAAGAGCAGAGGTATGTCATAACAAAGGGTTATGCACAGTTCTCTCGAGTTTGGAAAGATGGTGACATCGTTGTCGCTGAATTCCCGATGCCGGTGAGAAGGGTGTTGGCAAACATGAAGATCGAAGATGGCCGGGGCAAGATCGCACTGGAACGTGGTCCGCTCGTTTTTTGCCTGGAGGGGATCGATCAACCCTCCGGAAGGGTGGTTGATATTCTCATCCCCGACACAGCGCAGCTTCAGACTGCATTCCGTCCGGACATGCTGGGCGGCGTCCAGGTAATAACGGGCACGGGCTTTGGCACACGAAGGAATGCGAAAGGAGAGGCTGCCATCGACGGGCGGAGGCCGTTCACAGCGATTCCTTACTACGCATGGGCTCATCGCGGACTGCATCAGATGTCCGTCTGGCCGGCCCGTGAGTTGGCAGCCGCGAAACCACTTCCGGCTCCGACACTGGCATCCACCAGTGTCCTCACGGCCTCTATCGGCGGCGACGCCCACCCGCTCGCTGATCAGCTGCTCCCAAAACACTCCAACGACGGCGCCATGCCACGGTTTACCTGGTGGCCGAATAAGGGGGGGGTGGAATGGGCACAGTATGTATTTCCCGAGCCCTCACGCGTCTCCGTAGCGTCAGTCTATTGGTTCGATGAAACACCGGATGGACGAATTCGTGTTCCCAAAAGCTGGCGGGTGTTGTACCGTGAAGGGCAGGAGTGGAAACCGGTTTCTCATCCATCGGAAGCAGGTAAAGCCAAGGATTGCATGAACCGGATGACGTTCGATCCCGTCACCACCGATGCACTCCGTCTTGAGATCACGCTGGAGGAGGAGGCTTCTGCGGGTGTGTATGAATGGGAGATTCAACCGTAAGCAAAGACCGCAAGAACTAAGTTTCTCAGTAGTTACGATCTAGCATTTGCAGTAATTTGAATGGGCCTTACGGGTTAGCTACTTGGGGTCAGACCCGAACCAATTGTCAATAGTCAATAGACTATGGACAATCATCAATCGGTTGGGGTCAGACCCGAACCAATTGTCAATAGTCAATAGACTATGGACAATCATCA
>DAINBR010000191.1:5245-6796 GCA_036732865.1 Bacteroidota bacterium
ATCGGTCGGGGTCAGACCTCTGGTTGCGCGGGGCCAGGAATCCCTTCAGTTACCGTTCTGCCGGACATGGCAAGCCCTTTCGCCGCTAACTTTTTGCCCCCCACACGTACGCCTACTTGTATGGGGGCCAACGACAAGGAGTCACTTCTGGAGTTGGGATCTCACCGGAAAGTGAGCGCTGCCGAGCTGTTTCGGTTGCATGCTCCCGCTCTCCGTTCCTTCTGCCGTCGCCTCCGCCGTGCTCGCGGCTGTGATACTTCCCCTGGTGAGCAGTCGGCTTCGGGTTGAAGAGCAGAGAGAATCCGCAGGCCCGGGATGAGGCCACAAGTTCCCGAGACTCGCTCAGTCTTCATCTATCTGCAAACCTGCTTGAACACCCGCAGGTAGTTCCCCCCCAATATTTTGAATACATCCTCACGGCTGTACCCGTGCCGGCGCAGGGCGGCGGTGAGGTTCGGCAGCTTCGAGACATCCTCCAATCCCGCCGGTGTAGAGCCAATGCCATCGTAGTCAGACCCGATCGCAACATAGTCAATCCCCACCAGGTCCCTGATATAATCGATATGCTTGATCACATCCTCGATCGTGGCAACCCCTTTCGGAGAGAGAAACGAAGGGTAGAAGACCACGCCGATGACCCCTCCGCGGCTCGCGATGCTGTCAATCTGCGGGTCTGTCAGGTTTCGGCTCGAGTTGTTCAGCGCCCGAACACCGGCATGACTGTCGATGATGGGGTTCCTGGTGGTAGCCAATATGTCCCAGATTGTCTTGATCCCCGTGTGCGCGACATCGATTATCATCCCCAATGAATCCATCGTGCGGATTACCTGGCGTCCAAATTCAGAGAGCCCGACAGTCGTAGACCGGGAATAATCGGCAGCGGAGACAGCCCATGTAAGGCTGTTGTTCCACGTGATCGTGAAATAGCGGGCGCCAAGTGCATAGAAATCCTTCAGCTTATCAATACTGTTTTCGATTGCATGGCCGCCTTCGACCGCGAGGACTCCGGCAAACTTGCCGGATGCATTCACTTGCATGAGCTCATCGTACGACCTGGCCTGTGCAAAGGTAACTGCGTTGCGGAGCACGTTGCTGTGAAACGTGTCCACCATCGCAAGCGTGTATGCATAGCACGGGTGCACCGTGGAGTCCCGCCAGTCTGTCCACAGCGCAAACATCTGGGCGTCAAACCCTCCCTCGCGGAAACGCGGGAGGTCTGAGTGGTTGTACGTGTGGCGGACACCGAGGTCGTAACCACCATTAATGGCGATCTCGAGTACATCGTTATGAAGATCAATCACGAAGGCCCGGCTGTGCACCGTCTCCAGCGCGAAATCAATAACGGCGCTGCCCGACAGCAGCGTGGTGACAGTATCGGGCATGTACAGCAATTGCGATGCAATAACCAAGTAGGTGGCGGACGCCGTCTTCTGCATGGATGGGACGGTAGAGCGTCCCCCGAATGTGACCAGCCGGCCGATCCCGCCGCTGCCATGCCCGTCCATCTGGACCATTTTCCGCGTAATGCGCGACCCGCCAAACTCAACGCTG
>DAINBR010000192.1:0-6779 GCA_036732865.1 Bacteroidota bacterium
GGGATATTTCCCAAAGCAGTTCCTTGACCTGCAATCGTACTGGACCGTGCTCGGAGTAAGCGGGGACACCAAAGAGGCACTGATCAACGAGCAAGGTCAGATTGAAGTAGACCGCCTCCGGTTTTCCCTTGAGCCTTTTCTCTTCATCGACGGGAGGCTGGTAACCTGGAGTGACGTCAGCACAAGGCCTTCCCTTCGCGACGGCTACTTGCCCATCCCTTCCGTCACGTGGACCTACAGAGGCGCGGTGGCATTGACGGTCGAAGCTGTTGCGAGCGAAGCGCGCGGGCATTCGTTGCTCGGCATCCGGTATGCGCTGACAACCAATGTGGACAAGCTGGTTGGGAAATTGTTTTTGGCCGTCCGGCCATTCCAGGTCAACCCGCCCTGGCAATTCTTGAACATTCAAGGTGGGACAGCGCGCGTCGACACTATTTCTTTTCGGGACGGAGTGGTCTTCGTGGACAGTACCACAATAATCCCGATGACGGCGCCGGCCGGATTCGGCGCTCTTGAGTTTGACGAGGGGGACATTACTGAGTATCTTGCGCGGGGCGAATTGCCACGCGCGCAGCAAGTGTGCGATCACTCCGGCCATGCGTCGGCGGGGCTCTCGTATGATTTTCGTCTCGACCGGGGTGAGACAAAGGAAGTACACGTAATCGTCCCTTTCCATGGCCGGGGCCCCGCTGCGATGCCGCGGTTTGACGAGATGATGCAGGCGAGCGTAAAGGCATGGGAGGGGAGTCTTGACAGGGTAGAGTTTTCCCTGCCTCCTTCCGCGCAGGATGTCGCGCGGACACTTAAATCGAATCTCGCGTACATTTTCATAAATCGAGATGGTCCCGGAATCCAGCCCGGTTCGCGGAGCTACGAGCGTTCGTGGATTCGCGACGGATCATTGACCTGTGCCGCCCTGCTCCGGCTCGGACATCAAGAGGAGGTGCGGGAGTTCATCGATTGGTACGCGCGGGGGCAATTCGCGAGTGGGAAAATCCCGTGTGTCATCGATGCCCGGGGATCGGACCCCGTGCCCGAACATGACAGCCACGGGGAATTCATCTATGCGATACGGCAGTACTTCCTCTTCTCAAAGGACACGGCCTGGCTGCGGGGGAAGTTTGAGGGGGTGACCAAGGCAGTCCGCTACATCCAATCTCTCCGCGCTGAGCGGAAGACGGACGTGTACCGCACCGGGACACCGGAGCAACGGGCCTGTTTCGGTCTGGTGCCGGAGTCCATCAGTCATGAGGGGTACGCTGACGTCCCGCGGCATTCGTACTGGGATTGCTTCTTTGTTCTGCGGGGGTTGAAAGACGCCACGGCGATCGCGGAAGCCCTCGGCGAAAGCGCTTTGAGCCGGGAGTTTGCTGATGAACGGGATGATTTCCGTCAGGATCTCTATGCATCGATGCGTCTGGCGATGCACACCACGGGTGTCGACTACATCCCCGGTTGTGTGGAGCTTGGCGATTTTGACGCGACGTCGACGACGATCGGACTCATGCCTGGCGGAGAACTCGGAGCGATACCGGAACCACAGTTGCACAATACGTTCGACCGGTACTACGGGTTCTTCCAGAAGCGGAAGGCCGATGCCTGGTTCGCCAATTACACGCCATACGAGGCCCGTATCATTGGATCATTAGTCCTTCTGGGGGAGAAGGAGCGTGCGGCTGATCTGATGCAATTCCTTCTCAACGATCGCCGGCCCCCGGCATGGAATCACTGGGCCGAGGTCGTGTGGCGGGATCCGGCGACCCCGAAATATATCGGCGACATGCCGCACACATGGGTGGGATCTGATTTCATCCGGTCGGTGCTCACGATGTTCCTGTACGATCGCGAACGAGATTCAGCTCACGTCCTGTGCGCCGGGATTCCCGACTGGTGGATCCTCGACCCTGCCGGCGTCGGGGTTAAGCGGCTTCCCACGTATCACGGAACGATCAGCTACACGTTGCGGAAAAGCGGGGACAGGGTGATCGCTACTATATCAGGCAGCTTTGACGCTACGCATCATAGACTGCTCATTACCTCCCCGCTCGCGGGGAAGCTCCGCGGCGTGGAGGTCAATGGCAGGCCGGTGCCGGTCCCTGAAAGTCGTGAAATTATCTTGAAGGCATTGCCCACACAGGTGGAGTTTACGTACCGATGAACAAGCTTTTGCGGCGAGCATATCCGGTCTGCCTGCTGTTGTGCCTTACCGCCGTCTTTTATGCATGCGAAGGCCATTCTCCGGAGAAGACCGTCATCCGTTTTTGGGCGCTCGGGGCAGAGGGGGATAACATCCGTCAGCTCATGCCGGAATTCGAGCGACGGAATCCCGGGATCACCGTGAAGGTGCAATCACTTCCCTGGACCGCCGCACACGAAAAACTGTTGACCTCGTACGCGGGTAATTCAATGCCCGACCTTTTTCAGCTGGGAAACACCTGGATCCCGGAGTTCCAGGTTCTTGGGGCGATCGAGGACCTGCGCCCGTGGATCAACACCTCTCGCGTTGTCAGCGAGCTCTCGTTCTTCCCGGGTGTGTGGGCGACTAACCGAGCCGACAGTGCGATCGTTGGAATACCCTGGTACGTGGACACGAGGGTCCTGTTCTACCGAAAGGATCTCTGTGCCGACGCGGGGTACGTCCAGCCTCCGGCCACATGGGATGAGTGGAAGGACTTGGCGCGAAAGCTCAAACAGGCCGCCGTCCGCGAGGGAAGGCGGGCCTTTGCGATTTTGCTTCCCACCAACGAGTGGGCACCGCCGACAATCCTGGCGCTGCAAAGGGGAGCTTCATTTCTGAAGGAACAGAACACGAGGGGAGCATTCAGTGACTCGCTTTTCCGTGACGCTTTTGAATTCTACTGCAGCTTCTTTGCCGAAAAGCTGGCGCCGATAGGGGTCACCCAGGTCAGCAATGTCTACCAGGGATTCGCCGAGGGTTTCTTTGCAATGTACATCACCGGTCCGTGGAACGTCGGCGAGTTCCGCCGGCGCCTTCCGCCGGAGATGCGGGATCGTTGGATGACCGCACCGCTTCCCGCTCCGGGACCCGGCGGTACCGGTGTGTCTCTGGCAGGAGGGTCGAGTCTTGCCATGGCGAGGGCGACCTCTGACAAGGATGCCGTCTGGAAGCTGATCGAGTATCTTTCAGATACCCCTCAGCAGCGGGAGTTCTACCGGATCACCGGCAATCTCCCGGCGCGCAAAGAAGTCTGGGAGGACACACTTTTGACATCCGACCCGTATCTGCATGCTTTCCGGATCCAGCTCGGCGCGCTAGCCTCACCGCCTGCGATTCCGCAGTGGGAGCAGATAGCCATGAAGGTGCAGGACTACGCCGAAGTAGGGTCGGTGGGGAAGACGCCCGTACCCGAAATTCTTGCCCGGCTGGACCGGGATGTGGACGTGATACTCGAAAAACGGCGCTGGCTGATCTTCGGTGAGTGATCGTAGACCATATGCGCTTGTGCTCTTCCTGGCGCCGGCTCTGACGGCGATAGGACTCTTCTTTTTTGTGCCCGTCCTTGCCGCCCTCCTTCTCAGCTTCACCGATTTCGATATCTATGCGCTTGGTAACTTTTCGGTTGCACGGTTTGTCGGACTGCGCAACTATCTGCAGATCGCCGGAGATCCGCTCTTCTGGAAGGCCCTGAAAAACACCCTCTACTTTCTTCTGGCGGGCGGTCCGCTTTCCATAGCCGTTTCTCTCGGTGCGGCCCTCCTCTTGAATGCGAAAATGGTCCGGTGGAAGCCGGTCTTCCGGTTCGTCTATTTTGCCCCGGTCGTGACCACGCTAGTGGCGGTGGCAGTGGTCTGGCGCTTTGTCTACCACCCGCGCTTCGGTTTGTTGAACTACGCACTCGGGCTTGTCGGCATCAATCCCATCGACTGGCTGGGGGACCCGAACTGGGCCATGCCGGCAATGATCATCCTGGCTGTCTGGAAGAATTTCGGCTATAACATGATCATATTCATCGCCGGTCTTCAGAATATTCCTGAATCATTGTACGAAGCGGCAAACATTGACGGCGCGGGATCCTGGGAGTGTTTCCGTAGAATTACGCTGCCGCTCCTGGCGCCGACGACGATGTTCATTACCATCATCACGATGATCGGGTATTTCCAGTTCTTTGCGGAGCCGTATGTGATGACCCAGGGGGGACCGCTGAACAGCACGCTGAGCATTGTTATGCTTATGTACCAGCAGGGATTCCGGTGGTGGAGTATGGGTTACGCCGCCGCGATTGCATTTGTGTTGTTCCTGTTCATCCTCCTCGCCTCCGTGGTACAGACGAGACTACAGCGGCGGAGGGCCGGCTGATGCGCATCGTGAGATCCATAGGGCTTCACGGCGTGCTGCTTCTGTTGGCTGTCGTTACGATGGCGCCCCTGTTCTGGATGGTCTCCGCTTCGTTCATGGCCGGTGGTGAGGCGAGTACGTTTCCTCCGCCCTTCGTTCCGGCGAACCCGACATTGCAGCAGTATGTGGAGCTCTTCACGCGGCTGAACATCACGCACTATGTCGTCAACAGTGCACTGCTTTCGCTGAGCGTGACAGGGATCTCGTTGATGGTCAACTCCATGGCGGGATATGCGTTCGCGAAGTACCGTTTTGCGGGCCGGGAGAAACTCTTCAAGTTGCTCATTGCCTCCATGGTGATACCTGCGCAGGTGACAATGCTTCCGCTGTTCCTCATGCTCAACAAAATGGGGCTCGTCAATACGTATTTCGGCGTCATCATCCCGGGGCTGGCGAGCATTTTCGGCATCTTTCTCATCCGCCAGTTCGCGCTTTCAATTCCCGACAGCCTGATCGAAGCCGCGAGAATGGACGGAGCCGGGGATTTCCGCATCTACTGGTCGGTCATTCTTCCGCTCTGCAAGCCCATCCTCATCACGCTCGCGATCTTTACCTTCATGGGGACCTGGAACGATTTTCTCTGGCCGTTGATCATCATGACTGATGATTCGATGTACACACTCCCCGTGGCGCTTGCGAGCCTCTCGGGCGAGCACGTGCAAGATACCGAGCTCATGATGGCCGGATCCGTGATGACCGTCCTCCCGGTGATGCTGGTTTTCCTTGCGCTCCAGAAATACTACATCAGCGGGATCATGGCAGGAGGAGTGAAAGAGTAGGTCCCGGGGCACTCATTCCGAAGTACTCACCGTTGCGCACAACGCGGAGAAGACTTGTGAATCCTCGTTTCCGGCCGCAAAACACGAAAATCATTTCGCGAGTCCGGCTGTTCTCGCAAGCACATATCGGCGATCTCACGATCATCTCGATTCTTTGTGCCGCTGCCGGCATCGCAGTGTTCCTTACTGCGCGGTCGATTGATCCCGGCATGTATGATTTGGGCAGAAGAAACTTCTGGTTCGATGCAGATGTCTCGCGAGTATTTCAGAATATGACTGACCGGCTGAGCTATCATTACCGCAGCGAGGTTCATCCCATCTTTTCGCTCCTCACCTTTGTGCCCGTGTTCTTCATTCGGATGACGGTCGCGGCGGATCCGCTCGTCGCAGCGCAGCTGTTTCTCGGCATCCTCGCTGCGATCTGGATGGGCACGTTGTTCATCCTTTTGAGAATCCTCGGGTGCAGGAAGCCCGACGCCACTGTCTTCGCTCTGCTTGCCGCTTCAAGCTCCGCGGCGGTATTCTGGTTTGTCATTCCGGAAACCTATGTCTGCGGATCGCTGAGTATCCTCCTGTCATTGGTGATTGCCGCACTCAGTGAACGAAGACCTGTCCGCGAACGATGGCACATTATGGCGAGTGCTCTCACACTGAGCTTCACGGTCACCAACTGGATAGCAGGGATTACTTCAACGTTTGTCAGCAACAAGTGGCGGCGATCGTTTCAAATTACCGCGAATGCCCTGTGCCTTGTGGTTGTGCTCTGGACCGTTCAGAAATATATATTCCCGACCACGGGATTCTTCCTTGGGCATACCGAGGAACAGGTGTATGCTCTTCGGACATTGGAAGCACGGCTGGAAGCGCTGGAGTCGATGCTGCTCTCCACTGTCGTTATGCCTGCGATTCGCATATCGGAAGGCGCCTTCGAGGATACGATGTCGGTTCAATATCTGTATAGTCCGTTCGGCAGCCTGCCTGGGAGTATTGCGGCATGCGTGTGGAGTGCCCTGCTCGTCCTCGGGATCTGGAATCTATTGGTAATGCGTGAACATGTCCGCGTCAGAATTGTGTTGTGGGTCAGCCTCTTGGGACAGGTAGCGTTGCACATGCAGTACGGCAGAGAGACTTTCCTCGCCGCGATGCACTTTCTGCCGGTGCTCGTCATGGTCGCGGCCCTAAGCACGCGCACCCGGCTCCGCCCTGTCGTGCTGGTGCTTGCCGGCCTGCTGGTCCTGACGGCGGCGGTCAACAACTTCGACCAGTTCAACCATGCGATGGAGTTGGTACAAAAGTCTCAGTCAGCAGCTGCGCCTTGAGAACGCGGGATGTCCTCCGGGATTGTGACGATTCGCTGGGCGCCGGTTGATGACCGGTGAGCGGAACCGCCTATGACTGCCCGGTGTTATACGACAATGGAGAGTTGCTCAACACCTTCAGCGGATTCCAGGGCGCTCCGAATTCAGAGCTTTGTGACCTATCGAGGGAGACCACACTGTGAAGGCTACGGAACTGACACCCTCCCGCGCACTCGACACGGAATACACCCTCAGCGATGAGCGGATCGCCAGTTACAGGCGTGACGGCTTCGTCTTGCTTCGAGAGGTTGCCAGCTGGTTCGCCATCTCGGCAGCTCTCAAGTC
>DAINBR010000193.1:0-6751 GCA_036732865.1 Bacteroidota bacterium
GTTCGCCGGGTCGAGTTTTTCCAGTTCTTCATAGCCCTGGAAGGTATCGATCTTGAACGTGGTGCCGCTCCTGAACACCATGTTGCCGTCGGTATCGCGCACACCGATGGATTTTTCGTCCTGGAGCACCACGCCCAGTTTGCGCGCCAGCCGTTCGCGCAGGTCTGCGAGCACTTTGCGGCGCTGCCGGTCCAGTGCATCGCTCCGGCGCTTGTCTTCTTTCTTCGACTCCGCATCTTTCTTCTTGCGGCTGAAGAGTTTTGTATTGATCACGACCCCCTTCATGCCGGGGGGCGCTTTCAACGAGGCGTCCTTCACGTCACCGGCTTTTTCGCCGAAGATGGCCTTGAGCAGTTTTTCTTCGGGGGTCGGATCCGACTCCCCCTTCGGGGTGATTTTGCCGATAAGGATATCCCCTTCAACCACTTCGGCGCCGATGCGGATGATCCCATTCTCGTCCAGATCCTTCGTGGCGTCTTCACTCACGTTCGGGATTTCCCGTGTCAGCTCTTCTTCCCCGCGCTTGGTATCGCGCACCTGCAGTTCGAACTCCTCGATATGAATCGAGGTGAACACGTCTCTGGAGACGAGGCGTTCGCTGACGATGATGGCATCTTCGAAGTTATACCCGTTCCACGGCATGAACGCGACGACCACGTTATGGCCGAGGGCGACCTCACCGCCTTCCGTGGCGGCGCCGTCGGCGAGCACGTCGCCTTTGCGCACCCGGTCACCCGGTTTGACAATCGCGCGTTGATTGATGCAGGTGTCCTGATTGGTGCGGAAGAACTTTGTCAGCGGGTACTCCACCCTGCGTTTGTCTTCGAAGGACACGAGCGCTTCGACACTATTCTCGTCGATGTCGTACTCCACGACGATGCGGTCCGCATCGACGTACGCGACGTTGCCATTACGCTCGGCCACCACCACGGCGCGCGCGTCGCGCGCGATTTTCTCTTCGAGGCCCGTGCCCACGAGCGGGGATTCGGGGCGGAGGAGCGGCACCGCCTGGCGCTGCATGTTGGAACCCATGAGTGCGCGGTTGGCGTCGTCGTGTTCGAGAAACGGAATCAGGGCGGCGGCGGCGCTGACGATCTGATTCGGCGCCACGTCCATGTACTGGACCTCGTCCGGCTTCACGACGGGAAAATCGCCCTGGTAGCGCGCCTTCACACGGTCGCTCTGGAAGTTGCCGCGCGTGTCCAGAGGCGCGTTGGCCTGGGCGATCGTATGATTGTCTTCCTGTTCGGCGGTCAAGAACTCGATTTCGTCGAGCACGCGGCTGTTCTTGACCTTGCGGTACGGTGTTTCGATGAACCCGAACTCGTTGACCCGGGCATGGATGCAGAGCGAGGAGATCAGCCCGATATTCGGACCTTCCGGCGTTTCGATCGGACAGAGGCGTCCGTAATGCGTGTAGTGCACGTCGCGCACTTCGAAGCCGGCCCGCTCGCGTGTCAGGCCGCCGGGCCCGAGAGCGGACATGCGGCGTTTGTTGGTCAGTTCGGCCAGCGGATTGGTCTGGTCCATGAACTGCGAGAGCGGATTCGTTCCGAAGAAGGCATTGATCACGCTGCTGATCGTCCGCGCGTTCACCATGTCCTGCGGGGTCAGGTTTTCGCTGTCACGCACATTCATCCGTTCCCGGATGGTGCGTGCCATGCGCGCGAGACCGATGTTGAACTGTTGCGCGATTTGTTCGCCAACGGTGCGCACCCGGCGGTTGCCGAGGTGGTCGATGTCGTCCACCGAGCGTTTCTTCTGTTGCAGCTCGATCAGGTAGTTGATGATGGCCACGATGTCCTGCTTGGTCAGCGTCGTGGTGTTTACCGGGATGGTGAGGCCGAGCTTGCTGTTGATGCGGTAGCGCCCGACATCCCCGAGGTCGTACCGCTTTTCATTGAAGAAGAGGCGGTCGATGAGAGTCTTGGCAGTTTCCAGGTCGGGAGCATCCCCGGAACGCAACTGTTTGTAGATTGCGGTGAGAGCATCTTCCTCCGAGCGGACGATGTCCTTCGAGATGGTCTTTGCAATCACCGATTCTTCGCTGCCCTGCTGGACGAGCAGGCGGAGTTTTTTGACGCCGGACTTCTTGATTCTCTTGATGTGTTCTTCAGTCAGGACGGTGTCTTTGTTGATAAAGATCTCGCCCGTTTTCCTATCAACGACGTCGCTGCAGATGGTCCGCCCCTCAAAGTCCTTCAGATCCGCTTTCCCGAGGTCCACTTCCTCGACGAGGCTGAATAGTTCGAGGATCTCGTCGTCGGAGGAATAGCCCAGGGCACGGAGCAGCGTCGTGACGGGGAACTTCTTTTTCCTGTCGATATAGGCGTACATCACATTGTTGATGTCCGTCGTAAACTCCACCCACGAGCCGCGGAACGGGATAATACGTGCGGAGTAGATGGGTGTTCCGTTCGGGTGCATCGACTCGCTGAAGAAGACGCCGGGAGAGCGGTGGAGCTGGCTGACGACGACGCGCTCGGCGCCGTTGATGATGTACGTCCCCTTGTTGGTCATCGTGGGCAGGTTGCCAAGGTAGACATCCTGCTCGATGGTATTGACGAAGCTTTTGCCATCCTCCGCCTTCTGCGAGAGGCGCAGTTTGGCTTTGATGGGGACGGCATAGGTGAGGCCGCGTTCGACGCATTCGGCCACCGTGTACTTCGGTTTCTCGACGTAGTACTCGACGAATTCCAGGAGGAAATTTTCCCTGGCATCCGTGATCGGGAAGTTCATTTTGAAGACCGCCTGCAGCCCTTTGTTTTTCCGCCGGGCGGGTACAAGGTCGGCTTGTAGAAAGCTCTCCCACGACTCAAGCTGGATGTTTAACAGATCCGGCGATTCGATGATATCCGGAATCTTGCCGAACGTAATTCGCTTGCTGCCCTGATTCTTCAAGAGCACCACTCCTTCGTGTTGATGGTCTTAAACGCCCGGCGCCCCCGTCCCCCTGACAATGAACGCGCAGGCCCCATCACGGGCCTGCAAAGGGAGAGTCAACGCCTGTATTCAGCGGCTTGCCGGGCAGTGATAATACCCGCCGGGGCCGACCGGCAGGGTCAACCCCGGCTCGACACGACTTACTTCAACTCGACCGTTGCTCCGGCTTCTTCCAGCTCTTTCTTGAGCTTCTCGGCATCGTCTTTCGAAATGCTCTCCTTTACGGGCTTCGGTGCGCCGTCCACGAGATCTTTGGCTTCTTTGAGCCCGAGGCCGGTGGCGGCACGGACAACCTTGATCACGTTAATCTTTTGAGCGCCGGCTTCTTTCAACACGACGGTGAATTCGGTCTTCTCTTCGGCAGGCGCTGCTGCAGCACCGGCGGCGGGCATCATGGCGCCCATCATCATCGGGGCCGCGGCGGTCACACCGAACTTCTCCTCCAGCGCCTTCTTGAGTTCGACCGCCTCAAGGAGGGTGAGCTTCTCAATCTTCTCTACGAGTTCCTGCACTGCTGACATTGGGGTATCTCCTCTGGTTTATCGTCTACAATCCTTGGTCTGGTGTCCGCGTTACGCGGCCTGTTTCTTTTTGCCGACTTCGTCGATCACGCTGACGAGGTCGCGCAGCACCGCGTTCACCGCGCCAGGCACACCTGCGAGAGGCGCCTGGATACAGCCGAGAATGGCTGCCACAAGTTCCGGTCGTGACGGAATTTTCGCGATCTCCGCCAGACGGGATCCTTCGAACGTCTCGTGCTCGATCACGCAGACCTTCAACGAGAGCTTTTTATGCTTCTCCGTGAACTTCTGAATGATCTTTGCCGGAGCGACAGGGTCGTCGTATGCGAACGCCACGCCGGTCGGACCGACGAGCTTGTCGAACACGCGATCATATCCGCCCACTTGTTCGAGGGCCTTCCGGATCAGGGTATTTTTTGCGACCCGGTAATCGATGCCGGCTTTGCGGAACTCGCGTCGGAGTTCCGTCGCTTGTTCCACGGTCAGCCCGACGAAATCGGTAAAGAACATCCCGTGGGCGCGGCCGGCAACTTCAGCCACTTCGGCGATGATCTGATCTTTTTCCGATCGTTTCATGCCTTCCTTTCGTTATCACAGCGCCGAACACCGCCTGGAGAGAAGCCCCGGTCCGTGAGGCCGGGCAACAGACGTACGGCTGTGAGGTGATGCGATTGGTACTGAGTGCGTAACATTCGTTTAGTGCCGCTCCGCAGTCTGCGCGCGGTCGATCGCCACACCCGGCCCCATCGTGCTCGACAGATGGATGCTCTTGATGTATGTTCCTTTCGCCGTGGCCGGCTTCAGCCGGTAGACTGCGGCGATGAATGCGTGGATGTTCTCGACCAGCTGCACCGGCTCGAAGTTGGCTTTGCCGACAGAGGAGTGCAGGATGCCCGCCTTGTCGACTCGAAATTCGATTTTCCCGGCTTTCACTTCCTTGACGGCTTTGGCGACGTCCGTGGTCACGGTGCCGCTCTTGGGGTTCGGCATAAGGCCGCGGGGTCCGAGGATCTTACCCAGCTTGCCGACTTCGCCCATCACATCCGGCGTCGCAATGATAACGTCAATATCGGCCCATCCGCCCTGGATCTTGGCGACGTAGTCCGCCAGACCCGCATGATCGGCCCCGGCCGTCCTGGCCTCTTCATCACGCGGAGGGCGTGCAAGCACGAGCACGCGCACTTCCCGGCCGATGCCGTGCGGCAACGCCACAGTGCCACGCACCGCCTGATCTGCCTTCTTCGGGTCGACGCCCAGGCGGACGGCGATATCGATGGACTCCGTGAACTTGGCTGTCGCGGTCTCCTTCACTTTCGCGACGGCCTCTTCCACGCTATATTCTTTGGGTTCGACCTTCTGGGTGAGCGCCTTGAAGCGTTTACTGAATTCCATTGCTCCATTCTTTCATATTGTGGTACAAACGTCCGCTCCGTGCGGACTCCCACGACAGCGTATACTCGTGTTCCGTCCTGTCGCTCATGATGCAGTGCGGGCGACGCGAACGGGTCAGCCTTCTACGACCGTAATGCCCATGCTGCGCGCCGTGCCGGCCACCATGCTCATCGCGGCCTCCACGTCGTTGGCGTTCAGGTCGGCCATCTTCATCTGGGCGATCTCCCGCACCTGTTTCGACGTCACCGTCCCCACCTTGGTCCGGTTCGACTCAGCCGATCCCTTTTCCACCTTTGCCGCCTTGGCAAGCAACACGGCGGCGGGAGGGGTCTTCGTAATAAAAGTAAACGACTTATCCGTGAAGACCGTGATTACCACAGGGATCACCATCCCTGGTTGGGACTGTGTGCGCGCATTGAACTGTTTGCAGAACTCCATGATATTCACGCCCTTCTGGCCCAGCGCTGGCCCGACAGGGGGCGCAGGGTTTGCCTGCCCGGCAGGAATCTGGAGTTTTACGAACCCGACAACTTTCTTCATGACTGGTGCTTTCCGCTATTCAGACAAACACTACTTTTCGAGTTCCACCTGACTGAAATCCAGTTCCACCGGAGTCTTCCGGCCGAAAATGGATACCATGACTTTGAGTTTCATCTTCTCTTCGTTCACTTCCTGAACGAACCCGCTGAAGTTGTTGAACGGCCCTTCGATCACCTTCACCGCCTCGCCGAGACGGAAGGGGATTTCAAGCACTTCCACATCTTTCCGTTCCTCGATCTTCCCGATGAGCCGGCGCACTTCGGAAGGCTGCAGAGGCGCGGGAGCGTTCTTCGGTCCGACAAAACTGATGACCGAGGGAGTGTTGAGGATCAGATGCTGCGTGGACTTATCCAGCACCGCCTCCACGAGTATGTACCCGGGAAAGAAGGTCCGTGTTTTGCTTTTCTTCTTTCCGTCTTTGACCTCAAAGACTTTCTCGGAAGGCACGATCACGGACGAGATTTTTTCGGACAACCCCGCCTGCGCCGCCTCGTTCTCGAGATAGGCTTTGACCTTATTTTCATGGCCCGAATAGGTGCGGACCACGTACCATTTCTTATCCACCTGGTTGCCCTTGCTCTTAAAGGATCTGCTGCATCACCATGCTGATGCCGGTGTCAACCACCCATACGAAGAAGGCGATGATCAGGCAGACCAAAAGCACGATGATCGTGGAGTCGCGCAGGTCGTCCTTCTTCGGCCAGGTGACCTTCTTCATTTCTTTCACCACGTCGGTGAAGAAATTGATGATTTTTTCTTTCATAGGAATATCCGCGGACTAACGCATAAGACAACATTGACGATAGTCAATAGTCCATTGACGATTGTCAATCGTGATTTTTTTTGCACGTCAGGAGGGACTCGAACCCCCAACCTGCGGTTTTGGAGACCGCTGCTCTAGCCAATTGAGCTACTGACGTGTGCATGTCCACAGGCACACCGTCGGCCGCACACACAGGCCGGGTCAGCGCGTTTCCTTGTGCGTCGTGTGTTTGCCGCACCAACGGCAGTACTTTTTGTACTCCACCCGGCCCGTCTGTTTCTTCTTGTTCTTCGTTGTGGTGTAGTTCCGCCGCTTGCAGTCGGTGCATTCCAGGGTGATGATGTCTCTCACGTGAACCTCGGTGCTCTCTGTGATGTCTGGCGTGGTGGCGGTGATGTGCTGCGTGGATCACCGTTTGAGCTTGCGATCGGGATTGAACCGATGACCTCTTCCTTACCAAGGAAGTGCTCTACCAACTGAGCTACGCAAGCAACCAATTGACGATAGTCAATAGTCGATTGACTATTGTCAATCAGTTTGGAGCGGGAGACGGGACTCGAACCCGCGACCAACAGCTTGGAAGGCTGTGACT
>DAINBR010000194.1:0-6741 GCA_036732865.1 Bacteroidota bacterium
TTCCCTTGTTGGTGGACCTGAAGACCCCGTGCCCAAGCGCAGCAGCAAAGAGATTGGCCCCGCCGGTCGAAGTGGAACAGAAAGCAAGTGCGTAGATATAGTTGCCCGTAATGCCCCAGTCTCGAGACCAGCTTCCCCCGTCGTTTGTGGAACAGTACGCACCACTTGGGCCGGTCCCGGCGAAGAGCTTGATTTGGCCTGCACCCGCCGGAACGACAGCAAGGGAGAGGACATTCGTGTTCGCCAAACCCTCGTTGACCTGGGTCCAGGATGCCGCGGTGTTGGTGGAGCGAAAGACTCCCCCACCTACTGTGCCGGCGAAGATATACGGTATGCCTCCCCCCGGCGGAGTGGTGCCGTCAGTGACGGCCGCAAGCGACCGGAAATTCCAATTGGCTAGACCGGAATCGGCCCTGCTCCAGCTTGTCCCGTGGTTTGTAGACAGCCTGAGCCCTGCGGTGGTCCCGGCGAAGAGATATGTTTTGCCAGCGCCATCGGTGCAAGCCGTTAGACAATAAGGGCGAGAAACCTGGTACACACCTCCGGTACCGGCCGGAGCCCAGGTCGCTCCGAAGTCGGTGGAACGAAACACTCCTCCTGCCCATGTTCCAACAAAGACATTCGTCCTCTTCGCCCCTCCTGTGTCTGCCACCTCAGATGTCGAAGCGAAACATACGGCATCCAGGGTTGTCAGCCCCGTGTTCATTTGAGTCCAACTCGAGCCGTAATCTGTGGAGCGGAAGACTCCTTCTCCCCACGTGCCTGCAAAGAGATATGTCTTGACCACGCCTGATGGATCTGAACTGTCGGCAAAGGCAGCAATGCAAGAGAGTTCCTTTTCGCTCATGGTTGTGTCGACCAGGGTCCAACTTGTCCCGTTGTCTGTTGAAAGGAACACTCCGTCAGTGGTCCCGGCGAAGAGATTGGTCTCCCCGGGGCCCGCACCGGGGCCCATGGTAATTGACTTCACTTCCAGGTCCGAAGAGCCCGAACCGGCTTGAGCCCAGGTTAAACCGTAGTCAGTCGAGAGGAACACGCCGCGCGGATACGTGCCGGCGAAGAGTCTTGTAACCCCGGAACCCGGCAACACGGCCAAGCAGCGAACGTCCATGACACCCGGGGCAGGGTAAACGCGTGTCCAGCTTGTTCCGTCGTTGGTCGATCGGAAGATGCCGCCCTGTTGCGTTCCGGCGAACAGATACCTCCCCCCGCTTCTATCGGAGGTCGTTGCCAGACACTCGATATCGCCGCCGTATGGTCCGTTGGCCTGCACCCATTGTGCGTCGGCGAATTGTGCGGGGAGAAGCGCGACAATGAAAACGCAGATGGTCATGGGCAGCCTCATTTCACACCTCCGGGGATATGGAAGTTCGGGGAAAAACCAGCACGACCCAACCGCGAAATGGTCACGAGCAAGTTACACAACGGCCAATCTCATGGCAATCACGCAAACACGTTATATTCTGGCGGTCGTTTTGCCCCTCCTGAAATATCTGTCGAAATCGACGAATTCCCATTTCGGGCATGAAATTTGGCCTTGCCAGCTCGTTTTCGCCGTTTTATGAGTCGAGCTGGCGCAATTTCCCGAATATCTGTCGAAAAAAACTGCTGTTCATCGCCCCCCCTTGATGCTATATTGGTCCCCGTTCAGAAAAGGAGAATTACCATGGCATGGATCGAAAGTCACCAGGGGCTTCTCCGTCACCCCAAGACACGCAGACTGATGATACTCATGGACTGGTCTCAGTGGGAGACCGTCGGACGGCTTCAGAGCTTCTGGTGGTGGTGCATGGAGTATGCCGAAGACGGAGACCTCCACACCTTCAAGATCTCAGAGCTCGGCGAGGCTGCCGGAGTGCCGGTGGCACTGTCACAACAGTTCATAGATGCGATGAAGGAAACACATTGGCTGGACACGGCTCCATACCTTCGCGTGCACAACTGGTGGCGGTACGCAGGACCTTTTCTCCGGTCCAGACATAGGCGACAATCGGCAATCTGGAGGCGAGTGAAGCAACTTTACAAAGATGTTGGAAACACTGACAACACGACCTCCCTTGCACAGATCACGACCCGCCGCAAGCCAAAGACAAAGCGGAGCCAAAAGAAAACCAAGCCTGGCCACACCGTGACACCTAACCGAACCAAACCTGACCTAACCACATCTGAACATATCCGACATAACCATCATCAACATCAACAACATGGTGTTGATGACGTTTTGCCGGTTCTGAATTCCGAAAACCCGGGCCGGAAGCAGCAACAGTCCTCAACCAACCATCCCGTTGTCGCCGGAACCGTGGCTGACCATGCCGGCCCGGGGGACATTATCTTGATGACTCCAGATCCTCATCTGGAACGCGTCATCTGCGACCGCATCAGCCGCAACACGATGCTGTCGCGCCTGGATCTGCAGAAGATCGAAATCCTCAGAAACAAGCATGGGCCGAAGTTCGACGGTGCCTGTGATCTCCTCTACGGTGGGGTAAAAAATCCACCAGCCTACCTCCGCGCGATACTGGAACCCCAATGCACGACGGAGGTACTGGCCGCAGAGCTGAGGGAATTCGCTCTCGCACAACACAATACTCGCAACGTGACAACGGAGGGCCGGTATGGATGAATACAGCACATTCGCAGTGCACTTTCAGGCTCTCTGTCATGCCTTTCGTGAACCGGTCGACAGCAACGCTCTGAAGCAGTATTACAGCGCATTCAAGGATCTGACCAACGCGCAGGTGCAGCTCCTTTTCGACTGGGCAATCCAGAACCTTGAGACTTCATTTCCGAAAATCGCAACCCTCAAGCGATACGCCGCGTCGCAGGACTGGTACAGAGGGGACGGGGCGGCTTCGCCGATCGACCCGATTATCGTTGTCGTCTGCCCGGAGTGCGGCGGGAGTTTTGCCGTCAAGCGCACGGAACTCTCACGGCATGCCCAGGAGGGACTATCGTTTGCCTGCGTAAACTCCAAGTACTGGCACTGCCCAACCGTCTTTTCGGCACGGACGATTCTCGAGAACGAGACACCATGACCCCTCCTTCTCCGCCTCGCTCGATGACGCACCCGCGTCACGCGATCGTGATTGTGCGCCACGCGATGGTGATCCATTGCCAAGCAATGGTGGTCCTGTGCCAAGCAATGGTGATCTTGCTATTCGCAGCGGCAATCGTACGCAGCCAGCCACCGCTTCAGGATACCCTGGAGCTAAGACTCCTTGAGTGCGACATCGAACAGGCACGCCAGAAGGCCACTCAGAGCGATTTCTGGCACCGCCTGATTCCTCGCATGACCCTGACTGCAAGTTTAGGGCTCAGTGACGTCCTCTTCCTCGATGCCGGCTCGGGACTTCCCTACATGCTTCCCAGGGACGCGTACCGGCTTACGGTGACACTTTCTCTCTCCGGCATTCTTGACGGTTCGCAGCATGCCGTCGACATGCTTCAGATCAGGCGACTTCAGACTGAATACGCCAGAGTTGTCGATCGCCAATTAAGCGAGAGGGAGCTTCTCAGGAGAAGACTCCTAGCTCTGGACGAAGAACGACGGTTCCTGCGTGCACGGATTGGAATGAGTGAAGACGTGCTACAATTCAGACAACTCCTCTTCGAACAGGGAAAGATCCAGTATGACGTATTGATCCGCTCAAAGCTCGATCTGCTTGAAGCCCGCGAGTCACTCAACCGGTTTGGTGTGCAGCAACTGGAGCTTCTGTTGCGGAACGGGAGAACCCAATGATCAGGGGCGCCGTCGAAATATTCGGGGAGATCCCCGCCGTGTACCTCAACCCATTTCTCGTCGCCGAGTCACAAGAAGAAGCAATGCGCGGATTCATCGTCGTTGCCTACCTCCCGCAGGAAGCGCTGAAGCGCTACGACCTCCTCTTTCTCCGTGGACCGGAGATCTACGAGTGCATTTCTCTCGATGAGGTGCGCCGGGCACCAACGAACATGGATGCGGCCCATTGCCGCTTCAAGAATCAAGTCCAGCGGCATCGCACGCTCATCTATCTCTTCGAGGCGGGCGAATCCCTCACGCAGCACTTCATCTCAACCGTGTACACTGAACCGATTATCAAGGTGAAGGTTGACACGCTCTCTAAGCAGCAGATCCAACGCCTGCTCCGGTCCAGCGGCTGCGCCCGCCCCCTGGCCGAGCGGATCGACTTCTCCAGGAAACTTCCGGCAGTCGAGATCCGGGAAATCGATCCACTCGTCGGGCTCGAGTTTCAGCTCGGCTTCAAGCAGGGAGGGTTCTTGCTGTACGATATGGCTGACATGGCGGTTCATCCGGCTGCAACGGGAGCTGCGGAACCGACTGCGCAAACGGAGCTGGCGTTCGAGCCGACGCATTCGGACGGCCCGGGTCAAGCGGTCCGAGAGGATCCCGGTCAGCGGGAAAACAGGGAGCCCGCTCAGCAGGCGAACGAGAATCCCGCTCAAAGAGCGAACGGGGATCCCGCTCAACGGGCACACGAAGAGGCCTCCCAGCGAGCTACACAGGGTCCAGTTCCCGGGGCAGGTCGAGAACCCGTCGATGACGCAGCTCAGAAGCCGGGCCGGAGTGCCGCCAGGAATCCAGAACGGTCACGCAGGAAGCCTCGCGGGAAGAGGAGTAAACCTGCGTTGGCTTCTCTATCTGAAACGCCGGTGGAGCCGCACCAGGACACACCGGCGGATTCAAAGGCTGATGGACCTGAGGCTTGGAATCCTGACGCACCGCAAACCCCCGGCCGCCAGCCCGCGACTACGTACCCTGAACACGATGAACAGGAATTTGTGCGAGTCCTTGACCGTTTGTACCGCTCCTTCCGGCAGCACACATGCGGATGCGTCGGAAGAAAATCCGAAAGCATCATTGCGAAGTCCGAACGCCGGCTGCAGCTCCTCAACCCGGAATTCTCAACAGGCTCGCTAGACGAATCCACTGCACCTCTTGTGCTGGATCTCATCGATGATGTCATAAGACACGCACCATGGTTGAAACGCTCCAAGCTTCGTTCTGCCGCGCTCACACTGGTGGCCGATCTTTTCACAAAACAGTACGAACTCCTTGAGCGCCACAAGGCAGTCGACAAGGTTGAACAGATTTATTATCGGATGAAGAAATAGAGGCACGAGGCAATAGGCGTTAGGCCGGGGGTTGGGTGTTGTGCAACGGCATCTACCTGTTTCCTCGTGCCCGCCGCCTGACGACTGGGCACTGAACGCAATGACTGCCCCCACGCATATAGCATTTGCCGAGCTTCTATATCTGCTCATACTGACGACAACCGGTGTCGCCCTCACCGTGCCCAATGCCCTGTTGATCGCCGTGTCATCCGTGCTTCCCGACATCGACACAGGGGCGAGCAGGATCGGCAGGTTCCTCCCATTTGTCTCGTTCACACTCGAGCGCCGGTTCGGACACCGGACGTTCACACACTCACTCGCTTGTGTGTTTCTCTTCTCGTTGTTGCTCAGCCCCCTCTGTCTGATCGGGAGGGACATCTACACCTGCCTTGTGATGGGCTATCTTTCTCATCCCCTGCTGGACACCGGCACCGTGAACGGTACTAAACTCTTCTATCCGTTCTCGGGATTGAGATGTGTCTTCCCGCTGGAGGCATCCCGTCCGCAGCGCTACCGAATTCAGACGGGATCCCGCAACGAAAAGGTGCTGGGTGTCATTTTCTTCGTCTGCTGCATTCCGACATTCTATGTTGCCTCCCAGGGTTATGAACGATTCATCCGTGTGACGCAACGAAGCATTGAGGCCGCCGTCCGTGACTATGAAGAGTTCTCAAGGGACCACTTTGTAACGGCCACAATCGAGTCGTACGACATGTTGACCAAGCAGGCGTTCATGGGGTCATACGAGATCGTGGGCGCGATCAACCCGCACACGCTGGTCTTCAAAACGCCCGACGGACGGCTGCATACCATCGGCAAGAGCTTCGAGGCTGATTATGTCGCCGAATCCATTGTGTGCCAGAAAGACCGTCCTGCATATGCATCCGTCCGCACGGTTGACATGAGCAATCAGCTACTCGCACAGCTGTTTGCTCTTGTCGACACTTCCGTCGAAAACTACTTTTTCGGGGATGTCACCACGATCGACAAGGTCTCGCTGCCCGAGAATATCCACCTCTTCAGTTCGGTTACTGGGTCGGGCGGCGTGATCAAATTGAATTTCGCCACGCCGAATGACATCAGAGAGTACAATCTGGAACTTGTCTACGTCACCAAGGGGATACTCACCATCAAATCGATATTCCCTGTTCCCGCATCCGGCGATCCCTCTTCCTCCGGACAGAACGGTCATGCATTTTCTGGTTCAGGCGATTCTTCATGCACCCGCCTGTCACTGCCAAAGTTCGATACCTACTCTCAGCTCTCATATCTTGTAGAACCCAGAGATTCCGTAATCCTCATCAAACAGCAAGGGGACACGATCAGGCAAGGGGATATCCTCGCAACGAAGACCACGATCTCCTTTTACGAAGAGGAGCTGACGGTGAACGAGGAGAAGCTCGCAGCGCTGACAACCCAGCAGTCTGCCGCCCTGGAAGACTACGACCGGAGGATAGCCGCCGCAGAGTTGGACGTCGCAATCGATTCAGCCGACTACCTGCACGCACGCACCCTTCTGAAAAGCGGATTTCTTTCCCCGGGCCAGATCTTCTCCTACGAGCTGAAGTTGCACAGAGAGAGAGCTGCATTGCACAAGCTTCACTCCTCACAACGGGCGCTGGCCAGAAA
>DAINBR010000195.1:0-6673 GCA_036732865.1 Bacteroidota bacterium
CCCTGCGCGTGGGGTACAGCGACATCAAACAACTTACGTTGGGCGCGGGTGTGCATCTCCCCAAACTCAACATCGACTACTCGTTCATGAGGTTTGATCAGGGCGACAACATGGATACCCACCGCATATCCATGACCTTCACGCTGGAATCAGCAGAATTCCAGAGGGTCCCCGATCCTGAATAGTCGATGCCGGTGAGTGTCGCCGGCTATTTGGTTTTCATCACGAAAACCCCGTCCCAATCGTCGGGCGGAGGTTGCCGCCGGTAGGTGTGGACCCGCTCAAGATGGAGTTGCGTGGGATAGTCATCCGGTTGTATCGCGAGAGCCGCCTCAAAGGCCGTGCAGGCCTCCTGCCAGTGACGTGAGAAATACGCCGCCATGCCCTCTGCGTAGTACGTTAAGAAGTGCTCCAGTGCATCGGTAGTTTCCTCCCCTTTCATTCCCAGCAGTTCATAGACGCGCACCGGTTCATGCCTTCCCCGAACGGCAATGCGGTCAAGCTCGCGGCCGACAATCTCCTTCTTGACGAGTTCATAGGTACGATGCGTCACCATGATCCCGGTACGGTACTCGCGGTTTGCGCCTTCGAGGCGGGATGCGAGGTTTACGCTGTCGCCGATCACCGTATAGGCGAATTTGCCGGTTGCACCCATGTTTCCCACAACCATGTCACCGGTATTAAGCCCGATGCGAATGTGGAGTGGTGGCCGTTCGAGTTTCCGCCACTCGGCATTCAGCTGCACAGTGCTTTGCTGCATTTGCAGCGCCGTCATGCACGCACGCAGCGCGTGATCATTCTGCGGGATCGGGGCACCCCAGAAGGCCATGATGGCATCGCCTTCATACTTGTCCAGCGTGCCGTCATTCTGAAAAATCAGGCCCGACATCACGCTGAAGTACTCATTGAGAATGCTCACCAGGCCTTCCGGCGGGAGATGTTCGGACATGGCCGTGAAGCCTTCGATATCGCTGAACAATACCGTCAGTTCCTCGCGGCGTCCGCCGAGCACCAGCCGCTCAGGGTGAGCGACAAGCTCGTCGACGAGGGAGGGGTTGACATAGGTGCTGAACATGGACTTGATGAGCATGCGTTCCCTGCGCTCAACCACGAGATGGTAGGTCGTGCTCATCACATAACCTCCGAGCACGGCGAGAATAGGGCTTACCACCGCCATGACATAGGAAAAGTTGATGAAGACAAATATTGCCACGCCGACGATGATCACGATTTCGGCCAAGGTGAAGAGAAATCCCAGGAGTCCGACCAGCAGGTGATACCGCGTTTTCACATCGCGCAGCATCGACGTCGCGATGAGTGTGACGAGCACCAGGAACAGAATGATCAGCGATTCCGTGAAGGGCGATTGCACAGTAAGAAACGAATTCCGGAGAATGCTCTCGATCACATTGGCATGGATTTCGACGCCGTACATCAGGTTGTCGCGTTTGTACACCCCGCGGGCAATCGCAACGGGGAAGAGGTCTTTGTACTCCGGCACCGTCACACCAACGAGGACGATTTTCCCGGCAAAGGTGCTGTCGTAGAGGTATCCATAGAAAGGATCGCTGAATGTGTTGATATCCTGCGCCAGGGTTTTCTCGTCGAGCGTGTTCAGGGTTTCGTCGTCAATGACATCATGAAATCGGATGTGCGGAAATGTCCCGTTGGGCCCTGCCAGGTTGATAAGAAACGATCCGGCGTCATACCGCGGGATGGTGCGCCCGGCGTACAGAAACCCGTCGCCCTGTGCTACGGGCACAGTGTGCGGCGGGAGCTTGAGGGCTTTGTTCAAGACGGCGAAGGCCAGTGTGGGAATTGCGATCTCCGTGCCGCCCGAATCGATCACAAACAGGGTATTGTAGGTGCGGAACACACCATCCGCGTCATTCCGGATGTTCACCAGGCCTAAGGAAGGGTCGACTGCATAGAAGATGTTGCTGAAGTCTTCGTCGGCGGAGGAGGTTACATAGACATCGCTGTCGGCGTCGCGTTTGCCGGCCAGAACGGCAATGCCGGTTTCCCGGATGGCGTGCGCCAGAGCCGAGTCATTGGCAGGTGAATACAAATCGGGCCCGCTGAAGAGCAGGTCAATACCCACGGCGCGGGCGCCTGCAGCCTTGAGATTGCGCAACAGGTGCGCGTAGTATGTACGCGGCCAGGGAAACCGTTCGGGAAAATTGCGAAAAGTATCATCGGAGATTTCAACGATGATGACGTGTGGCGAGTCTTTCACCGCGGCATTGGAGCCGCGCATCTGGAAGCGGTAGTCAATTGTGGCAAGTTCGATCCGCTGGACCACGCCCAGACGCATCACGCGCACCTGCGTCAGGGCAATGATCAATGCCGCCATGCCGAACGCCAGACCGAATCGAGTCAACCAGCCGCGTTGACCAATGGTGAGCCGAATCGCTGGCATCGCCTCCTGCCCTAAATGGTGACTCGGTAGCGCAGATTGACGATGCTGTCATTCATGCCATCGTCGGTGTGGAAGTACGTACCCTGAAGCTGGAAGCTCATATCCGGTCGGACCGACCACTCCACCCCTAGATCGGCGGCTGTACGCCGGTAGTCACCGAATGTCGGCGCAATGGCACCGGTGAGCGTCAGCACTTCGCTGATCAGCGTGTAGCGCCCTACCAGGGAGAGTGCCGTATAGTTCCAATCAATGCTCCGGCCGCGAGACTCACTGCTGGGAATGGTGTTCCTATGCACCCCGATGCTCACGACGGTCTGCAACGGTATTGCGTACTGTGTCGTGAGGCCGGCTTCGCCGGAGAAACTTGCCAGGTCGTACTTTCGCACGGTTTCATCGCTGCGCTTCGAGGTGGAAACACTGAGCGTTGCTGTGTGCCGTGCCGCCAGCTGAAAATCATATGAGGTTTGGAGGTACAAGCGCAACGTCGCATCCAGGATCGCGGAGAGCGAATCCGGGCCCGCCGCAGAAAGGCTGTTATCGTTGCTGTACCGCGAGAAGCCCGCAGTGACCGTCGGCAAATCGCGACGGGAGAACCATGTCGCAGCAACATTGATATTCGAATATACCGTCGTGGCCGCCTTCGTCTTTGCAGTGTTATCCTCCAATCGCTCGAAGCCCAGCGTGAGAAACATCTGATCATCCAGCAGTCGGGCGCGGTCGGTCAATTGAATGCCCCGGATGTCCGTCTGGAGAAAAGACTGGCCGAACGACGTATAGTCGCTGCCGCGGAACAGATACGTTGCGCGGAAGGCATTGTTAAAATACTCCAGACCGACACCGAACTGATAGGCAAGCGTCGAAAGTCTCTCCAGCGACAGCGGACGCAGGTTGTCGTTGACAGTGATAAAGCGGGTGAGGATGTCGCGAACCGCCTTAATAGTGCCCGGATTGCTTTTGTATACAGAATCGATGTATGCGTCCGTGAAATTACCGCTGCTGATGTCCGCGTTGTAGGCCGTCAGGGCGGCCTGACCCGTCAGTTCAACGCGATTGTTGTCAAACCTGGCCATGAAATCCGTCCCCAGCAGGATGTTCTCCTGAGGCTTTGTGCCGTTCCGGATGGAGCCGAGATCGTCGCCGGAGCTCAACCAGGAGAATCCCACCTCCCAGTTCTTTCTGTTTCCGATGCTGGGGCGGACCGCGAACAACCTGCGTGCGTAGGTTCCGTAGGAGAATTTCCCCAGGTCGTGCTGTTAATCTGGTCGAACGCCGCTGTTGAGTCGCGCAAGAATTCCAGCGTGAGGCTGTCGGCAGGAAACGACGAAAGGAGTGTCCCTTCGACGCCGCGTGTGATCTCACCGAGTGAGAGATCCAGGCCGAAGATACCATACCTGGCGTTGGTCTGCAAACCGCGCACGCGCTTGCCGTTGAGCACGAGTTCCGGAAGCGCGGGATAATGGTCTCCATATCCGGCGGTAATCCAGGGGGTTTCGACACCGATAAAGTAACGGTGTTGAGGCTGCCGGTCACTCTTCTCATCGGAAGTGAGGAACAGATTGCCGTTGAATTTCCAGACATCTGTGCGCCCGTTGAATTGCGCGGAGGCGCGATTATACCAGATGCCGGTGCTGCTGATGTTTTCGTGGCGCGACTCCACCTGGAGAGTCGCGTTGTAGTCAAAACGGCGCTGGGGAATGGTCGACGACAGCAAGGTCTCCTTGCCGGACCGCCGCACAAAGAACGTGCGCGCTGATGTGGCATGCAACCGCCCCATCCTGTTGAAGAGGCCCACCTTGACCGTGTGCCGTCCCGGTGAGAGCCTGATGCCCAAATTCTCCGGGGCAAGAATGATAAGGTCTCCGCTGAATACGGCGGCCTTCGTGACGTTTGCCTCGTCAAGCTTGATTTGCGTGGCACGCTGTACGACCGCGGTGTCCGCCCGGAGCAGCGAAATGGATATCAGCACATCGTCGGCGCTCAACACCTCGTCCGGATCGGGGCTCAGAAACAGTATCTGTTCTTCTGCGGCTTCCCTAACGGTGATGCGCAAGAGTTGTGGCGGGGGCACGACAAGCGGATCGCCCGTGGCACTCCGGGGATATGCCTCACGGTGCCCTGCGGCATCAGCGAGAACGAGGTAGTACTCGATGAAGGGCGGAATGACGCTGGCAGGGGGAATCACGGATGAAGCGGAGGACCCGCGAAGATCCATTTCCGCCCTGCGAAACTCCCGCGTACCAAAGGGCCGGTACAGCAGGAGGACCGTCGTAGCGGCATGTCCGTCACGCAACGAGGCGGTGACCGTAACGCTGCTCCGGGAAACCCCCTCATCCGTCGAAACGCCGGTAACGGCCGAAGAAAGCTGAGCGCTGGCACCCCACGCTGGAAGAAGAGAGAGAATCACCAGGACTGGAAACGGGGATGTGTTCATGCGTGCCGGCATCCCGGGACACTAGTCCCTGAACTCGATCTTTAGCCGGCTCGACTTTCCCTGTGGGTTGCGCAACTCGAGCTCAATTTTCTTGTTCTGCCCGTCCTGCAGGGCATTAGCTGCCGCCCTCCGCTCGCGGTCCGTGGATTGGCGGACGACGAGAGTACCGTCACGGTTGGAGATCCCCGTGAATCCTGCACGGACTTCAAGAAAACGGGAAGAAAAACGGTTGGAGAATTGAATTGTTCCGTCGGTGACTACCAGCGTGTCGGATCCTGTGGTCGCGCTGAGTGCTCCGGCTGTTCCGCGAATCGATGCAACAGAGGTTGGTGATGTGAAGCGGAATTCTTCTCCCGCACGTTGCTTTGTCACATTGAAACCAACGACGCCGGTCTGGACCTCCACCGATTTCGAGAACGACCCGCCCGATATACTACCGGTGACCGTAAGTTCGGATCTCTCACGGAGGTGCACAAGACTGTTGTCTTTGAACTTGATGATGGCAAGGGAGGCGGGACCCGTGCGCACCATGTCGCCGGTAGACAGCGTTTGTCCGCGGGCGGCTTTCTCCCACGTTCGTCCGGTCTCCTTCCGCAGTACATCGAGTATCACTTTGCTGAGAAGTCCGATCGGCGCGCCCGGAGGAGCGGTCGCGAAAGCAGTACATGGAGTGCAACACAGGATCAGCATGAGAAGATGGAGCAAAATCGGTTTCATGGCAGACTCCAGTGGAGAGGCGTCCTACTCGATATCCGCGTTGATGACGCTCGCGGGGTTTTCACGTATCTGCTCAATCAGCTTCACGAGTTCGGATGTTGTTACCGGTGCGCCGTTCAACAGGATCTGGCCTGTGGGAGACAACGCCTCGCTCCGGATACGTTCGAACAAGGCCTTATGTTGTGGCCCCAGCGCCCGTTCGAGTTCATCCAAAAGACTCTGGATGGCCGAATTACCGCCGCCGCTCACCGTAAAAGAGCGAATCGGGCTGCGCAATGCGCGGCCGCTTCCCCCCGCCGTGCCGAACAACCCCTCGACGAACCACACATAGGTTTTGGCCGGTTCAAGCGGGCGGACCCCCGCGCCGGGGTAGAGGAAGGAGTTGCCCGTTACCTCTGAAATCACGTGTGGGACGCCGCTCGTGGCTTCTTCGGGAGAGGATTGCCCGGGCAGCCGTTCGAAAATCGAAATACGCGCACGGGCTCCATCATAGTTCCACTGAAAGAGAGGAAACTGGCCCACACCGGCGTCATTGTCCACCGGGAACACAAGTTCAACCCGCGAAGGATTCGACAGGACGAACTTGAATGTGGCCCGGAAGATCTGCTGTCGCGTGCTCTCGACCTCGATCCGGAATGTGTAAACGCCGGCAGGGAGCACGCCCGCAGGAAGTGCTACTTCCTCGAAGTGTCGTTTGGCGGCAGGGTCCATGCCATAGCCGCGGCGGAGGTCCGGGTTCCGGAGATCGAGATTGGTGAATGAACGGCTTCCCTGGATGGTGAACAGAGCCGACTCAAAATGCAAAGCTGAGGGAAAGGACTCGCCACCGGACAAATGGGCATCAAGGAAAAGTCGCATGGTCGCGTCGACCGACGCGGCAGCACCCACCACCCCTTTGACCCGGAGGTCGATGGTGAACAGCCACTTCGGGGACGTGGAATTGATGAAATCCACATCTTGCAGCGTCAGCACGTCGACGGGAGCGGTAACCGTGGTGATTTCGATCGTCGGGACCTGCGCGTACAGCGGCAACACTGCAGCGACGAGTATGGCGATGAGAAGAAGGGATGTTCTCATGAGATCGCCCGATAGGAAGTGATAGAACT
>DAINBR010000196.1:0-6652 GCA_036732865.1 Bacteroidota bacterium
AACTGCCATCAAAAATAAAGTATAGCAAATAACGCCGTATCGTGCAAATACCTAGAAATGCATCAAATCGTTGTAGAGCACAAATGCCATAAACGCCAGCAGAAGGACAAATCCTGCCTTCTGAAGTGCCATGCGCACTTTGACCGGGATCTCACGTCGGAATATGGCCTCATAGATAAGGAAGACCATGTGTCCCCCATCGAGTGCAGGGAACGGAAGGAAATTCAAAATAGCCAGACTCATGCTCAGCAATGCCATGAAACCCAGATACGTGAGGATGCCGAGCTCTGCAGTCTGGGTAGCCATCTGGGCGATCTTGATTGGCCCACCGACGGACTGTGCAAACGCAATCTTACCGGCGATAATCTGTCCGACCTGCTTCACGAAAAGGACACTGACGCTGAACACGTCACTCCAGGCTTGCGTGAAAGATTCGGGCAGCGAATAGTCCACTTTGTGCACGGGACCGTTATACCGCAGCGCGTAACCAATGCCGATCATACCATCGGCTGTAGGGATCGTGGTGCCCGTCAGCTTCTCTCCGCCCCGCCGCCACTCCACCTGTACAGGCTTGCCGGCATTGGCTTGCACCAGCGGTCTCACCTGGCCATCCGCGCCAAGTGGTGTGCCATTGATGGAGGTCAACACATCGCCCGGTTTCAGTCCCATGCTGTCGGCAGGCAAGCCGGATTGCACCGTGGTGACTACGATTTCGGTATGCGTTGGGACAATGCCAAAGGCGCTTTCCGATGGATCGGGGATCGATGCGCGCGGAACCTGTACGTGGAGTTGTCCACTTCGCCGCATTATGGTGAAATCGATGTCGTCGCCGGCGTTGTCGATGTAGACACGATTGAGAATAGCGTCCCAATCGCTCACCGGAGCTCCGTTAACTTCAAGAATTCGGTCGCCTGCCTGCAGTCCGGCCTTCGCGGCAACGCTTTCCTGAAGCACCGTTCCCACTTCGGTGGTTTCCCGGACCACCTTGCCTTGTGTGTAGTTGATACCCCAGAAAATGGCCACGGCAAGCAGGATATTCATGATAACCCCGCCTGAAATCACGAGCATCCGCTGCCAGATCGGTTTTGCCCGGAATTCCCAGGGTTTCGCCTCCTGTCCCAGATAGTCCGTGTCGAAGCTCTCGTCGATCATGCCGGCGATCTTCACATACCCGCCGATTGGAATCCACGAGACGCAGTAGTCGGTGTCTCCGAATACCTTCCCGAACGCCCGTGGAGGGAAGCCAATGGAAAACCGGTCCACCCGCATGCCGCATAGTTTGGCGGTGATGAAGTGCCCGAATTCATGGACGAAAACGAGCACGCCAAGGGTAATCACAAAATAGAGGACAGTTTCAAGTACCTGCATGGTTCTTTCTCATGAAGGGACTACATTCAATTGCCTGACCACGAATTCACGTGTTTCGCTATCGGCACGGAGGATATCGGACAATTGAGGATGGTGCACCGTCTGGTGTGATGCCAGCGCCGCCGTGATCAGCTCGGGTATCGCGCTGAAGGCGATGTGGCCTTCGAGAAACTCTTGCACGGCCATCTCATTTGCCGCATTCATGACCGCCGGCGCCGTGCCCCCGGAACGCAAGGCCTGATATGCGAGGGCCAGGCAACGGAATTTCACCAAATCTGGTGCGAAAAAGGTCATGTGCTCCAGAGCCGCGAAATCCAGCCGCTGAAACGTGGAACGCGGGCGCTCCGGGTACGTCAGCGCATACTGAATGGGTAGTTTCATATCCGGGATGCCGAGCTGGGCCTTCACCGAGCCATCCACAAATTCAACCATCGAATGAATAATGGACTGCGGGTGGACCACCACATCAATGGCTTCTGCCGGCAGACCAAAAAGCCAATGGGCTTCGATTACCTCGAGCCCTTTATTCATAAGAGTGGCCGAGTCAATTGTGATCTTGCTGCCCATCTTCCAGGTTGGATGGCGCAGTGCCTGCGCGGGTGTTATCTGAGCGAAGTCCTCCACCTCAAAATTGAGGAACGGTCCGCCGGATGCTGTGAGAATCAGACGTGCGACACTCAGCGTATCCTCCCCCTGCAGGCATTGCAGGATTGCGCTGTGTTCGCTGTCGATTGGGAGGAGCTTGACCCCGTGTTCCCTGACCTTCTGCATCACCAACTCACCAGCCACAACCAGAGTTTCCTTGTTCGCGAGAGCGATGTCTTTTCGTGCCTCTATCGCACGGAGCGTCGGGAGCAATCCCGCAAAGCCGACGACCGCACTGACCACAGTGTCAACATCGTCACGCGACACCACCTCCAGTAGTCCCTCTTCCCCTACCAGAACCTCAGTAGTACCATTCACGAGGCTGCGGACGCGGTGAGCGCAGGATGCATCAAGGACAACCACACCGCGCGGATGGAACCTGCGAACCTGTTCCATCAGCAGGTCCACGTTCCGGTTTGCGGAAAGATACGTAATCCGGAAACGGTCCGGGAAGGTGCTGATGACATCCAGACTGCTCCGCCCGATCGAACCGGTGGAGCCGAGGATAGCGATGTGAGTTGTGTGTTTCACACGGAATTCACTTGTAATATCAAGGTAACCAAACCCTGCTTGTATATCAAGCAACAGGAAGCTACATTTCTGGAGGACGAACAGCCGGGATGACGAAGCTAATGAGGCAACAGAACGCATATCGCCAGGCGCTTGACGTGATCCGGATCTGTATTTTCACGCTTTCGTTTTCCGTTGTGTGTACGGGCATCCTCCACTCTCAAACGCCGGATGCACAGGCGAAGTTTCGTCTTGCCCAGGGGTTTGAGCAGGCAAGTGAGTGGGAGCGGGCTGCGGAACTCTACCGCGACCTTCTCCAGAATGAACCGGGCAATTTTGCCTATTTTGACGGCCTCCAACGGATGTATGCGCAGTTGAAGCGCTATGACGACGCCGTACGTGTAATCCGGAAACGCCTTTCGCTGATCCCGAACGATCCGATGCTCTATGGCATGCTCGGGACAGTGGAGTATAGGGCCGGGCATGAACCGGAAGCCACACGGGCATGGGAACGTGCGATCGAGATTGCCCCCACCAACCAGCAATCTTACAGGCTTGTCGCCACACTCATGATCGAAAACCGGTTGCTCGACAGGGCGGCGGAGATGTACCGGAGGGGCCGGGTGGCGTGCGGTGATGCACAATTGTTCACGTTCGAGCTCGCACAACTTCTCGTTGCTTCCATGGACTATTCAGGCGCAACGGAAGAGTACCTGCGCTGGCTCGAGCAGAACCCGGCACAAATCGCATTTGTGGAGAACCGCCTCGCGGCGTTCACGTATAAGGACGAAGGCCGGGCAGCAGCCACCCGTGTAGTCCAGTCCCGCCTCGATCGCCAGCCCACACCCGGTCTCTACGAAGTCCTTGCCTGGCTCCACATGGAGGGCAGGCGCTTCGATGAAGCGTTTCAGGTGTACCGTCGCATTGATGACATTTCCAGCGCCAACGGTGTTGCGCTTCTGGGTTTTGCCGACCGTGCTGTCCGTGAGCGGGCGTACGCCGTTGCGTCCCAGGCATATCGTGAAGCTTTGAGCCGGGCGTTGCCGGCACAACGCGTGCCTCAGGCTATGTACGGCAATGCGTGCGCACTCAAGGAGCTCGAGGTTGCCGCCGACAGCGGGGATGTTCTGACCGTAACAGGCATCCGGACGTCCGGCGATGCCCGTATGCGCCTCGCGGAAGCGGTGAGCGCATTCAACGCGATTGCGGAGGCACATCCGGGTACCGAATATGCGGCAAAGTCGCTCTATCAGATCGGCCTCATCCAGCTGCGCCAGTTTCAGGATCTGGATGTTGCGGCAAGGACATTTCAGCGGGTACTTGCAGATCCGTCGGCAAACCCCTCCATGCGCAATGACGTCCAGCTACGATTGGCGGAACTCCTGATTGCCCGGGCTGATACGACCAACGCGGCAGCGGCACTGCAGAGTGTAGTGGCGGCGCGGAACGCAACGCCCGATCAGACCGATGAAGCGCAACTGCACCTGGCCGAGATTGCCCTGTTCAACGGGCGAATCGACGATGCGGTGAAGTCGCTGTCGGGAATATCGACAAATGTCCAGAATGACTTTGCCAATGATGCCATTGCACTCCAGGTGCTGCTGCAGAAGAATACCGGCGCTTCGCCCCAGGCGCTCACCCTGTACGGACGTGCGGAATTTCTTGCCCGGCAACACAGGACTCCCGAGGCCGTACAACAGTTCGTGGAGCTCGCACGGCTATATCCCCTCTCTCCCCTGATCGATGATGCGCTCTTGCGCGCGGGGGGATTGCTCGCACAGGCCGGACGATATCGCGACGCGCTCGGTGTATACGACAGCCTGCTGACGAAATATCGCGACCAGAGCAAAATGCTTGACTACGCCTTGTTGAGCATGGGCGAGGTGCAGCAATACGGTTTGGGCCAGCCGGCAGCGGCGATCGCCGCATACGAACGCCTTCTTTCCGATTATCCACTATCGGTGCTTGCCAATGAAGCGCGTCGGCGCATTCGCATGCTGAGGGGAGAATCACTGTGAAGATATCAGGACTGAAATTGTGGACCAGCATCCTTGTGTTGAGCATGTGTGCCGGCGTGTCCACGGCACAGAACAAGATCCTGGTGATGATGGATCTGGCGCAGACCGATCACCTGAAGGCATACGGGATGGCATATTGGGCGCTGACAAAGAACATGGAAGTTGACTGGCTTCTCAACTACCGGGGGGGGTCATTCATGATGGACGAGAACCCGGTGCTTGGCACAGAGTGCAGCGTCCGGGGGGTTGCATTCGAGAGAATTCCCGCTGCGGCTGCGGTACAGATCTATGCAGAGGTGCAGCGCGATGACAACAACATGGATGTGGTGCGGCTGGAGAAAGCCCCGAAGATCGCCGTGTACGTTCCGCCGGGGTACAAACCATGGGATGATGCCGTTACGCTCGCGCTCACGTACGCCGAAATCCCCTATGAGAAACTCTGGGACAAAGAAGTTCTGGAAGGGAAATTGCACGAGTGCGACTGGCTGCACCTGCATCACGAGGATTTCACGGGGCAGTACGGAAAATTCTTTGCATCCTTTGCCAGTGCGAACTGGTATCTCGAGCAACAGGCGATGCTGGAGAGAGAGGCACGCACGCTCGGGTTCAAGAAAGTGTCCGAGCTCAAAAAAGCCGTTGCCCGCAGCATCAAGGAGTACATCTCTGCCGGCGGATTCATGTTCGCCATGTGTTCAGCGACCGATACCTATGACATTGCGCTCGCGGCGGAGAACACCGACATCTGCGATGCAATGTACGACGGCGACCCTCCGGATCCCGATGCCCAGTCGCGCCTGGATTTCTCCAGAACACTAGCGTTCACAAATTTCACGCTGGAGAAAAACCCGCTGCGGTACGAGTATTCAGATATTGATCAGCCCCCCAGTGATTTGCTCGCGCTCCAGAATCCTGAAACGGACTACTTCACGCTTTTTGAGTTCTCCGCGAAATTTGATCCCGTGCCGACAATGTTGACGCAAAATCATATGAATGTCATCAAAGGATTTCTCGGACAGACCACCAGCTTCAAAAAGGCGTGCATCAAGAAGACCGTCATCGTTCTTGCCCAGAAGGAGGGGACAGACGAGGTGCGCTACCTCCACGGCAACTACGGTCGGGGCACGTTCACGTTCTACGGCGGTCATGACCCGGAGGACTACCAGCACGCGGTCGGGGATCCGCCGACGGATCTGTCATTGCACAAGAACTCGCCGGGATACAGGCTTATCTTGAACAATATCCTTTTTCCGGCAGCGAAGAAGAAACAGCAGAAGACCTAGACTTGTTACCATTATGTACCATTTCTCCACCATTTCCGGAGGTTCCATGCGTTCTTTCATACTTACCGCTGCGTTCCTCGTAGCGACGGCCGCCTTCGCACAGCCGGTTGTCGGAGGGCTTGCTCCTTCTGTGAACTTCGGGGCCCACGCGAATTTCATGAACGCAAATTTCCCGGGCCCACAGGTCAATGGAGCCGCCGCGCTGAAGGATGTCTATGGTGCGGGATTCGGCGGGGGGGTCCACCTCGACGTCCAGCTGGCAATGGTCAGCTTCCGCCTCTCCGGCGACTACCTGTCGTTCTCTCCGGACAACGACAAATACCGTCAGGGGCTTGAAGGGATTATCGGGACGGCTGCCGGCCAGTTCAGCGTCTCCGGTGGCGGGATCACGATGTGGTCCGGCAATATTAATGCCAAGATGGCGATCCTCCCACTCCCGATCGTCAAGCCCTACCTCACCGGCGGCGTCGGGGTGGCCCGGCTGAGCGTCGACGATGCGAAGGTCATACAGGGTGGTATTGAAACAAAAGCTTACGCGGGATTCGCCTCGGAAACCAAAACAGCATGGAATCTCGGTGCGGGTGTTGACCTGTCAGTCGGTGTCACACTCTTTCTTGAAGTCAAGTACATGTGGGTGATGACCGACCCGGAGGCAAGCACCCTTGTCCCTGTGAGCATCGGCGTCACTTTCTAGCTGGTTTTCCGGGCGTCGCTGGACATTGTACGCACCGGCCGGGCTGGCAGTATGCCCGGTGCAGTTCAATCGCTCCGAGGTGAAGAAGGGCTGAGTCAATGCTCACACACCCGCGGAGCACATTCAGCTCGACGGCC
>DAINBR010000197.1:0-6636 GCA_036732865.1 Bacteroidota bacterium
GCAGCCGCGCCCACGCGAATAATGAACAGGCTGCGGAAATCCCTTTTCTTGGCGGCAGGGTGAACGACAACGCCGGTCTTCTCAGCAACAAAGTCACCGCGGCCCTTGAAGATATGCTGAAGACCCACGAGGACTCGACTTCAAACCAGGTTGTGGTGCTCACGGTGACGTCCCTCGAAGGGGAGGAGATCGAGGACTTCTCTATCCGGGTCGTCGAAACGTGGAAACTTGGTAAGAAAGGAAAAGACAACGGAGTCCTCCTGCTGGTGTCGAAGGATGATCGCAAAGTACGTATCGAGGTGGGCCGTGGTCTCGAGGGTGACCTGACGGATCTCACCTGTGGCCGGATCATCCGCCATGAAATCGTGCCGCGGTTCAAGGAGGGGGACTATGACGGCGGTGTCCGTGCGGGTGTCGAGTCGATCCTGGCGGCGATCCAGGGGGCCTATTCGGCCGATGAAAAGGAAGAGGATTCCGGACTTGGCTTCGTGTTCCCGGGCCTGGCGCTCATTCCGTTCTTGTTTTTCCTGGTGATCATCAGTCCATTCACGTTTATTGCTCTCTTCTCGCGCGGCTTCGTCTCCTGGTTTCTGTATTTCTTCCTGATTCCATTCTGGTCCGTGTTTCCGATGAGCATTCTAGGCATGCTCCCCGGACTGGTCTTTTCTGCCGCGTATGTGATCGGGTTCCCGATTTCGAAGTTTGTCATGGCGAGAACTCCCAAAGGCAAGGCCTGGGCTCAGAGATGGGGCAAGGCCGTGTCGTCGTCGCAGGGTGGCGGCAAAGGTTGGAGATCAGGCGGCGGGTCGTCGTCCGGTGGCGGGAGCAGTAGCTTCTCAGGGGGAGGCGGCAGTTTTTCCGGTGGCGGTTCCTCCGGCAGCTGGTGACTCATTCACTCGTCCACTATCCGTTCCAATAACCATACTCGGTAGAAATATGATTCTCGACACTCTTGCCAACGCGAGACGGTACTATTCACTCCATCCGCAGTTCGTGCGGGCATTGGAGTTCCTCTCGTCACAAGACCTCATGACAGTTCCTTCGGGAAGGATCGATATCGACGGTGCGAACCTGTATGCCATCATCAGTGCCCAACCCGGCAAATGGCCGAGTGAAGCGCGGCTTGAAACACACCGGAACTACATCGATATCCACTATCTGCTTGCCGGAAAAGAGACCATGGGATGGCGCGCCGCCGATGAGTGCCGCGAGGTCGAGCAAGAGTACAATGCGGAAAGGGATATCGCGTTTTTCACCGACGAGCCCGCACTCTGGTTGACAATGCACCCGGGGACATTCGCGGTGTTCTTCCCGTGGGATGCCCACGCACCCCTCGTGGGCAACGGCAATATTCACAAGGTCGTGCTCAAGGTCGCCCTCTAGCAGGAGCTGCGATGATTACCACACCGCTCCCCCGCGCATGGGGGGTTCTCTCGTTCATTGTCACGACGCTGCTTGTCCTGGGTGTCCCCGCGCGGCTTGTGCTGGGGCCCTCATTCCTTGCCGGCACGGCCTCCTTTGATATCATCCTTGTGCCACTGTTGCTCACTGATCTGGTGATCCGGTGGAAAAGTGCAGGATCGTTCGAAGCGTACGGCTGGCGTTGGTTCCTGGTGGATCTCCTGGCTGCCCTCCCGCTTGGGTTGCTGCTCCCGGGCTCCGCTCTTGACCTCATCCGGTTGGTGAAACTGGGGCGCGTCCTGGAGACCATGAAGCAGTGGTGGCATCAGCACAGTTCACGGTGGAACACCCTCCGCCTGTTGTATTCCGCCTACTTCATCGCGCTTCTCGTGCACGGACTGGCATGCGCGTGGGTGGCGCTCCGATCGTTGCATCAACAGGAGGGCGTCCCGAACACCTATTTGCACGGACTCTACTACTGTGTGACGACGCTGACATCGGTCGGCTACGGCGACATAACTCCGCAGACGGGCTTCGAGATGATATTCGCCATTGCCGTGATGGCACTCGGGGTCGGGATGTTCGGCTATATTATCGGCAACGTGGCGCACATCATCGCAAACCTCCATCCTTCGCGCATCCGCTACGTGGAGACAATTGAGAAGATCAATGCGTTCATGGAGTACCGCGGACTTCCCGACGCGTTGCAGCGTCGGATACGCGAGTATCATAGCTACCGCTGGGAAAAGCGGCTTGGCTTTGAAGAGTCGGCAGTTGTCAACGAACTCCCCCCGTCGCTGCGCGCGGAGGTCTCGCTGTTTCTGAAGAAGGATGTCATCGAGAAGGTCCCGTTATTCAAGGGTGCGGGAACCGATCTTGTCCGCGACATTGCTCTGGCGATGTGTCCTCTGGTCTATCTTCCCGGTGATTTCATCTTCCGGGCCGGAGAACAGGGGAAGGAGATGTTTTTCATCGGTCGGGGGACTGTCGAGGTTCTCGGCAGGGATGGGACTTCGGTCCAGGCGACGCTGGGTGACGGAGAATTCTTCGGGGAGGTTGCCCTGGTTAAGGGGCTACCCCGGAATGCCACCGTCCGCGCGGTCGGATATTGCGACCTCTATGCTCTGCACAAAGACACATTTGACCGGATCATCGCACATCACCCCGGGTTCAAAGAGCACATCGACCGGATGGTGAACGAGCGTTTTACGGGTTCGTGAGAGCCCTGTTCCCTCAAGGAGTGTTTTGCCGTGACCAGAGTCCGACTTGATCTGCCGGAGCGGTTTCTGTTTGCGACGGAAGTCGCGTTGCGGGTTTCCGACATCAACTACGGTGGACATCTCGGCAACGCTGCCGTGCTCTCGCTCGCGCAGGAAGCGCGGATGCGTTTCCTGCAGTCGCATGGCTGGTCGGAACGGGATGTGGACGGCGTGGGCATCATCATGACGGATGCTGTGGTTGTGTACCGGTCGCAGGCGTTCTACGGCGATGTCCTGACAATCGATGTCGCGGTGGAGGACCTGCAGCAGCTTGGATGTGACTTCATCTTCCGTATGGTCAACAAAGCGTCGGGGAAAGAGGTGGCCCGGGTGAAAACCGGGATTGCTTTTTTTGACTATGTCAGCCGCAAGCCGTCGCCGGTCCCCCCGGCATTCCGCAGCGTGTGCGGCGCATAGCAGTTCTGCTCCCGGCATATCGACGTTGGTGACGCACGCATCCATAATATCGCATCTCTATTCGAATTTTACGCGTTACCACGAGCTGTGGCGCCGGAGAGTGCATGAGACCGATGAGATGGGAGCATTCGCATTCCTCCCCGGCCGGGAGCTGGAGTGGGAATGGTGGTCTGCGGCAGAAATCAGGGACTACGTGCAGCGGGGAGGATTGGACGATAGAGATTTTCTTGAGGGGTTGACACCGTCAGAAATCGGTGAGGAGTTCTTCGCGCTTGTGATCGAGTATGATGCCGGCCCGGAGAAGCAAGAAGCCCATTTTCACAGAATAAACAAAGCCGAGATGAACTAGGCCGGGAAATCACGTCCTCGTCCACGGCATAGCCGCTGTTATTGCTTTTCCCCGTTAGGATCCTGCAATTCTTCAAAATACTCGATCCTCGACCGGAACACGGTGTAATTCACACCTTCGGCTTCGGAAATCATCTCGAAAAGCAATGGCGTCTCAAACACGGTGCTTTTGCGGAAATTGCCGACGCGAGTAATGAAGCCGGGATCGGTGGAGATTTTAATTGCGTCGGCTATGCCGACCTCACTGAACCCGGTCAGGAACACCATAGGGTTGTTCTTCGGTCCGACCATCTTCAGGATGACACTGTAGTCCCGCTGGTAATCGCCGCCCCGCCAGTTCAAGTCCAATAACTTGATCCCCCCGCGTGTCGCATCCTGGACGTTCAGCGTATTCGGACTGAGTCCATACCTGATGTTTGTTCTTGCGAACAACGTGTCCAGCACGCCGAGGGTTTTGAAGGATCCAACATACACGACGCTGTGGTTGTCCAGGTCATCCCACTTCAGTTGAGATGAGAGCTTGATGGATACTTTGTCCGATGCGCTTCCGAGAGCCTTGAGAAGCGTCGGGAGTCCCAGGGTCGCACCGGCTCCCACATAACTCACGTCTGATATTTCGGATCCGGCGAATTTCTCCGGGTATTTTTCTGTGAGCCGCTGCAGATCTTCCCCGCTGTTGATCCTCGGATCGCGCAAGAATGTGCGTCCCACGAGCCTGCCTTTCTCGGAGAGGAACTGGTAGTTGCCAACAACGAAAAGGATAGGCTGACTTTCCGGCTGCAGGAACTCCGTCCATATGGGGTTTACAGCCGCCGGCGGAGGGCCTGGTCCGGCGGATGGCCGGGGACCGAACTCCCTGTAGAGCAGCAATGACGCGAGTACGAAGATGATGGCCAGGTACAGTGCCGGTGAGCCAAGCGCAACCTTCCCTGCCGGGATTTTGGTGCCGGCGGGAGCGTAGGTAACCCGATATTGACCTTTTGGGATTTCCAGTCTGTAGGGAAACTGGTTCTCCGTAGTCAGATAGTAATGCTCGAGCTTCTTCCTGAGATTGCTGATGTACGACCTGATCAGGGGATGGGTGCTGGTGTCGAAGCCGGCGTCCTTGCCGAAAAGATCGTGCGCGATCTCCGTTTCCTTGAGGGTGGTTTCCGTGGAAGACTTGTCGACAAGGTATTGCAGGAGTTCCTGATACCTTTTCGATTCGTGGAACTCGGGGCTATTCAGAATTTGCGAAAGTAATTGCTGTTTCTCGCTGTCAGATATCTCAGTCATTCCGGGCAGTGATGGAGGGTCGTTGGTGCTGGAAGGGTTTTGTTTTCTGCCGTATTTCGGGCTTGTCCAAGGCAATCCACATGTGGATTGCGTGAATAGTGCAGCATTTTGCTACACTTTTACCCTTTGCTGCCATATCATTGTATGAATATTAGAATCCCCTTTGCCAATGTCAATACCGGCTTCTCTGCAAAACTACCCGTTATGCAGAGAAAGCATCATCTGCAAACCCGAACGTTTGGTGCTGATTTCATGACCGGGTGAAATGATGATTGCAGGCTGGCGGAACGCATAGCCGTACCGCCGCACGCAAGGCGCGCGGCGTCGGGACCTATTCACAATCCTACGAAAGCATGCCAGTGCGCACAGCAATCCTTCTGAGCTTGTTGGCGTATGGCGGGTGTGCGACATCCCACGTCAATCAAGTGCCTCTCCAGACGACTGCGTTAAGAATGGATACCATCACTCGAGTCCTTACAGATAAAGTGGCGCACTCTGTGCGGGAGTTCGGCGATTCCTTGGTGTATCCGCGCAGCGCCGCGACCGGCGGAACATGGAACACCGTGCACATCCGGGATTGGACGAGCGGATTCTTTCCGGGTATTCTCTGGTATATGCATGAGATGACCGGGGGAGATCAGTTTATGCAGTGGGCGCAACGTTGGACGGAAGGGCTTACCCCGCTTCAGTCGTATTCAGGCTCACACGATGTTGGTTTCATGGTGTTTTGCAGTTTCGGCAACGGATATCGGCTGACCAGGGCTGAACCCTACAAGACAGCGATCCTGCGGGCAGCCGGTATACTCGCAACGCGGTTCAACTCCAGGGTCGGGTGCATCAAATCATGGGACAATCGCAGGTGGGGGTATCCGGTCATCATCGACAATATGATGAACCTGGAACTCTTGTTCTGGGCATCGCAAAATGGCGGCCCACGGCATTTGTATGACATCGCCGTCAAGCACGCTGAAACCACGATGCGCAATCATTTCCGTCCCGATGGAAGCACGTATCATGTCCTGAGCTATGACACCACGAACGGATCGGTTCTCTGGCGAGGCACCCATCAGGGTTATGCGGATGGTTCATGCTGGTCGCGTGGTCAGTCTTGGGCAATATACGGGTTCACGATGAGCTATCGTTTCACCAGAGACCCGCGATTTCTCCAAACGGCGCAACAAGCCGCAGAGTACTACATCGATCATCTCCCGGCAGACCATGTTCCGTACTGGGACTTCAACGCACCCGGTATTCCCGACGAGCCACGCGATGCTTCCGCGGCTGCTATAGCTGCTGCGGCCCTCCTCGAGCTGAGCCGGTTCGTCGATGACGCACCGACGAAGGAAAAGTACTTTCACGCGGCTGTGGCCACTCTGGAGGCACTCTCAGCTGAACCCTATTTCTCAGAGGACTCAACTTCAACCGGTGTACTGAAGCACGCGGTCGGTAGCAAACCGGCCGGCAGTGAAGTTGACGTTTCGCTGATCTACGGTGATTACTACTACATTGAGGCGTTGCTCCGGTACAAACAGTATGCGACGGAACAAGTGGTGGGGGGTGTGCGGTGAGGAGGAATGCAGAGGGGTTGAAATGACACGCAAGCGGTACGTGCTCATCCTGACCATTCTTTGTGGAGGCTGGCAGCCGGTCCATGCACAGACAAGCAGCCTTGTCTGGGTCGGCGCCGGAGGGAGCTTGATTTATGCGCCACACGCCAATACCGGTCAAACAAATGCAGTCAACACGATTCCTGACTTTTCCTTCGCAGGCTACAGAGGGGGCGGCATTCCACTGCCCAATGTGCCGGTCGCGGAAACTGTCAACCCGGTAAGCGGGGATGCCAGAACGGTTATCCAGTCCGCGATTGACCGTGTGTCGGCCCTCCCGCTCAACGCAGATGGATTTCGCGGTGCGGTGCTTCTCAAATCGGGCCGCT
>DAINBR010000198.1:0-6636 GCA_036732865.1 Bacteroidota bacterium
CGTCCGCGGGCAGGTGATGTTGATCGAGATCGTCTGCAACGAATCCGGCATGTTTGAATAGACGGGAGTCCGGGTGCTGTCCGGCCGGCAGGGCCGAAGCCAACTTTCTTGGACATAAGAGTCAGACGATGAAAGCAATTGATGCGGTTATGGATGGTCTCGACGTCGAGACCTACCTTGTCTGCGGGAGCGAGCGCGAGGGTAAAGACCTCGCGCTCCGCCTCGGTCACGAACTGAACCTCGGAGAAGTCGATATCATGTTCTGTGAATTCGACGGCTACGGGGTCCGGGTAAGACTGAGGAAGTATATTCACAGGCCGGGCGATCCGTATCACTGGCTTAAGGGACCGGGAGAGAGGGACCAACTGGCATGAAAAAGAAGCGGATCCTCTGCGTGCCGCTCGATCCGGTGCATGATGTGGGCATCAAGATCATACGGAACGCCCTTGCTACGCGCGGTTTCGACACCGAGCTGCTCTCGCCCGACCTGCCTATGGAAGAGATCGTCCGGCGCGCAGCGGCCGGTTCGTATGATGACATTCTGGTCAGCAGAACACTCGGGTACGGAGTGGCGGAGCTACTCGGAAGGCTTGTGGATCTTCTGGATGCTTCGGGGGTGCGCGACCGTTCACGCGTGATACTTGGTGGCAAAGCAATTACTTCCGAACTTGCCGCCGAGCTTGGTTTCGATCGCGGATTCGACGAGCACTCCCACGTCGAAGATATCGTTGCGTTCATCGAGGGGAAGAGCTCGCGGAATCACGTCGCGGTCGTCGAGAAGAAGAAACCCGATATCACCGCAGGCTACAGTTATGGCGTTCACGACCGGCGGATCGAAACTGCTCTGGATGAGATTGTGGAGAAGTTGCTGCGCTGGTCGGAGGGGAAATCCAGCCCTGGCGTCCAGCGCGCCCGGTTGCGCCAAGAGATGTTCTCGGATGCATCCGGATCCCGCAAGGAGGCTTTGCTCGACGAATACCTGTCGTTGTCCGACGGCGTGATCGTTGATGCATTCCGGCGGAATGTCATGCCCAAAGGGGTGAGGAACGTATCTCAGGGAGAACTCCAGGCTCTCCGGGAGATGTTGAAGGAGCGCAGCGCGTTCCGGCCGGTGACACTGCGTCATTCGGGCGATCGGCCGCTGATCTTCAAATTCCTCGGCTCCGGCTGTCCGGTCATGGACCTTGTCCACGCCAAAGTATGTGAACGGTGGGGTGTGGACGGATTCCTTCTCATCAATCCTTCGTGGGAGGCACGGTATGAAGGATTGTTGGAAGGGGCGCTGACACATCAAAACGACGGTACCGTCACTTCCGCTGAGAACATACGACTGGTGCGCGAACTCCTCGAGCCCTCGACGTTGCTGACAGTTCGAGCGCACAGGGGGCTGAACACACCGGAAACGGTCGTCCTGGCTTCGCATGGCGGTGCGGACATGACCAAGATTGACCTCGTGTACGGATCTCTCGGAGCCGGCACGGATCCGGCGCGGCTTGCCGTTGACGGGGTGGAAGCTATCCGTCTTGCCGCCCGGTTCAAGATGCCGTTCGACATACCGGGGAACGATGAGTTGAGCGGCGTTCCCGCGTGGAAGACTCTAGCCGGGCTCCTGATCAACGTGCATCTGGGGACGCGGCTCGGCGCGCGACCCATACTGAAACCCCTCTTCTGTTATGGTCCGCACATTGTCATCAACGGACTGATGCGTCAGACCTTTGTGGACTACAACGCGGCAAAGATTCGCGCGCTGCGGGCAATCGTCGACTGTCCTATCTGGACAGGCGAACCGATCGCATTCATGACACAGACCGAGGATCGCGTGCAATCCGCGGCGGCAACGTCGTTCCATGCGGCACTCGGCACCGCGCTGAAGGTGGATGCCATGACCGTGGCATCGACTGACGAAGCATACTCCCGCGGTCCGATTTGCATCGCCTCGCGTATCGACAGTTTGCAGGGCATCCACGAAGCTGCACGCTTCATGGGTATGGCCGGTTTTGCGCCGACTGCTGCAGCCGACTCGATGACGGCGGACATGCACGCGAAAATCGCCGACGTCCTGGACCAGGTAAAATCCGCGCCGGATCTTCCTGCCGCCATCACGGCAGGACTCCTGGGCGACCGGGAGGATGGTGCATATCCGGGAACTTTCGGCAAAGGAACGGTCGGCTGAGCCATGATCATCGGGGTCGCCGGAACTGCAAAGAACACCGGAAAGACAACAACGCTCGGCACGCTGATTCAGACGGCGTATGCCAGGGGGCACCTGCCCGGCGTCACCGGCATCGGCTATGACGGAGAGGAACGTGACAACGTCACACTACTCCCGAAACCGCGCATCATCGTGAAGCCCGGCATGATCGTCACGACCTCCGAGCAATGCCTGTCGGCCTCGACCGCACGATTGCGCGTACTGCAGCACTCCTCTACGTTTACTGCACTGGGGGAAGTAGTCATTACTGTAGTTGAGAAAGGCGGCCTCGTCGTCGTTGCCGGCCCAAACAAAATCGCGGACCTCGACAGGGTGGCGCGGCAGATGCAAACACTCGGGGTATCCGAGCTCCTGGTTGACGGATCGCTGAACCGGATTGCGCCCATGTCGGTTGCAGATCGCGTGGTGTTTGCGACCGGAGGCTCCCGTTCGACAAACATCGGCCGGCTTGTGGAAGAGACTTTAGCAATAGAGCGGATCTTCCGTTTCGGTTTGTCGGAGGAAGATTACACAGACATCTCGGGAATCCGGCTTGTGGCGAAGGATGTGCAGGTACAGTGCGCGTCGAGTGACTTCCATAGCGTGGAAGACATTGTCCTGGCTCTGAGACAGCTGCCGGAGGGGCTGGCAGGGATTGTGTTTCCGGGAATGGTCACATCTGACGGTCTGGCGGCGCTCTGCGTCCGGTTACGGAACGAGGAGGCAAGGGGGATTGCCGTCGTGTTTGACAATCCGTTCCGGCTTCTGCTCGCGGGGGAACCCGTGCGGGTCGGCGGCCTGCTCGAGGAGCTGGAGGATCTCTCCATCCGGATATGCTACCGTCACAGGTCCGAACTTGCCGCAATAACGTTCAATCCGTATTATCCGGCATTCGACGGCACAACGTACCGTGCGGCATATCTTGATGCAGCTTTTGGCCGCTCGGCTCTGGCGAATGCACTCTCCACGCCGGTCATTGATGTCGTGGCCGAGGGGGGGGAGGCGCTGTACGCGAAATGCTTCGGCAATCTCCCTGTCGTCACCTCACTCTAACCAAAACCACTCCATGTCTTGGCACTTCCGCAAAGAATCGGCCGTTAAATGTGCCGAGGTCTTTCTGTCGCCAGAGATCGCGCACGATGCGGTCACCCTTCAGTCCCAGATCCGCCCATAGAAGAGTGACTTCCTTTATCCAGCGTCCCCTGTTGAACAGTCCGACTGCGTGCGACCCGTCTTCCAACTTCTTTGCCCACACTTCAAGATCGCCGTCTTTTGAGATCCGCCGTGCCTGCACTCCGAGCGGGTCTTGATTCACGGCGAGCACTTCGTCATTGGTGAGGAGCCCGAGCGTAAAATCATTCATCTGGGTCATGTCGCAGCCGATGAGGAGCGGAGAAGCGAGAAGACACCAGAGGCTAATGTGCGTGTACTGCTCGTTTGGTGTCAGGCGTGTCGGATGCAGTGCGGGTCCCCATCCCACCTTACCGACCACGAGCATATCCGGATCGTTCCAATGCCCGGGTCCGGCGTACCGCTCGTGTCCGGCCTGGGAGAAACCGATCCCCGACATACTCTCCCAGGTGTCTCTGATATCGCCGGTTGTGCGCCAGCAATTACCCCCCACAGTGGCTCCCCATTCCCACACACTGCCCATTCCGTACTGACAGAGGGAATACACAATATCGCGAGGTACTCCGTCGAGCGCGGTGCGCATGAGCAGATACGGCTTTTTCAGTTCGGGGAGGCTCTGATCTTTGGCGATCCGCCTATATGAGCACCAGTCATACTTCAGGTAGTCGATGCCCCATGAGGCGTATTGCCGGGCGTCATCACCCTCGTGGTTGTAGCTTGCCGTATAGCCGGCGCATGTCAACGGACCGGGGGAAGAATATATCCCCATCTTCAGCCCTTTTCCGTGGATGTAAGCGCTGAGCGCGTGCATGTCGGGGAATTTCCGGTTTGTGTTGATCATACCGTTGGCATCCCGTGGTTCGCCGCTCAGCATGGGGTCGGGGCTACCGGGTCTGATCTCCCAGCAATCATCGATGTTGATGTACGACCAGCCGTGCTGGCTGAGCCCGCTGGCGTTCATGGCGTCTGCCGCGCTGCGCACACGCTGGTCGTCGACAGCTTCGGCGAAGCAGTTCCAGCTGTTCCATCCCAGCGGAGGGGTGAGCGCGATCGTCGGGCCGATCACAATGGTGAGTGTCCTCGCGGACTTGCCGTGGGCATTTCTCGCGGTCACGGCGACGCGATATGTGCCCGGTGTGTTGGCACTCCCGGTGATCACACCTGATTGCGGATCGAGTTTCAATCCTCGTGGCAGTCCGGTAGCGTGCACAGTGAGCGGACGGTCACCGCTGACAGGCACAAGGTACAGGAAGGGATGTCCCGGTCGGGCCCCGACCTTCCGCGGTCCGTTGATCCGAGGCGTGGGGGGAGGTTTCGGTGTGAGAATCGTCTGGGTGAGGTCAGCTTCTTTGAAGACCAGGTATGCTTCTCGGATTTCCGCCAGATCGGAAGGGCGCTGCGCGATGCGGGCTTTGATGCCGAGCGCGTGACACTGCGCAAATATTTCACAGAGGGCGTGGTCCGCGTAACGGATGGAGAGCGGCAGCACCTCTCCCGGCGACCAGTCACCGGCCCAGATACTGTCCGCGGCCTCCCACTCCATTTCACGGAGGCTGACGGAGTCCGCGAAGTCCCTTCGAACGAGCTCCCACAGGAGGCGTTTCTCAGTATCTTCAACATCAAAGAAAAATCCGGTCGGCCCGTTGTTGTTGGTGATTTTGAGGAGGAGTGTGTTCTCACCCGTGCGGAGGGGTACGGCGAGCCTCTCCTGGTCGGGCGCCGCACTCCGGTTGATGTTGTGTGAAAGAAGATTCCGTCCGTTCACCCAGACCTGGATAGCATCGTCGCTTCCGAGGGAGAGGACAACGGAAGTATCGCGCCCAACCGTAATTGTCCGGTGGAGATAATTTGCGCACATGGTGTCGGTTCCGAGGCCGATGACCCTCCCATCTATCCACTCGGGGTGTTCGACCCAGCGTAGACCGGCATATGCCATGTCGAACACAAGTGATTGTTCCGGTGGAAAGACTTCGGCAAAAGGTGATCCAGTAGCTGCGTGAAACGGGCCGAGATGTTTCCAGGAGGAAAAGATCATTCGTGCGGCGTCCGGGAGCGAAGCCCGGTATGTAAAGAGGGAATCCCTCGACATACGCATTGTTTCATTCCAGGAATCCATGCGGATGTAGTATGCGGGGTCCGAGGCGAATGAACATTCTATGAAGAGAACAAGCGAAAGTGTCCACAGGATACGCGGCATGGCGGGAGCCTCCGGTGTGTGTGGGGGAAAGTTTACACATTGTCATCGTTATTGTCAACGGGGCCCTTGACATACTGCTTGTACTTGTGGTTATTATGGAAACCTCTCCTGAGAGAACTCCATGGACCGTTTCCCGCGCATACTTTGTTCAGCCACACTCCTCCTGATCGTAGCAATTCCTCTTTTTGCATCTCAAAAACGAGTTACCACGATGAGTCTCGACGGCCAATGGTTCTTTGCGGTCGACAGCGGTGGGAGTTACTCTGCTGAAACCGTGACTGCCGGGGCGCACTGGCGGCCCATCTCAGTGCCCGGTTCCTGGCAGGCCCAGTTTCCTGACCTTCGTGACTACCAGGGGGTGGGATGGTATCGGAAATCATTCGATGCCCCAAAAATCCGGAGGGGTGAAACGGTGATTCTGACGTTCGGAGCGGTGGATTACAGGGCGGAGGTCTATGCTAACGGGACCCGCGTCGGCGTGCACGAAGGAGGGTACACTCCCTTCAGTTACGATATCGGTTCCGTAGTCCATCCGGGTGCAAATGAAATCATGGTCCGCGTCATGGATCCCGCGTTAGGAGGGAAAGGCACGGAGGGGATCATCTACGAGAGTATACCGCACGGAAAGCAGACCTGGTATGTACAGACCTCTGGATTGTGGCAGAGCGTCCGGCTGGACGTGGTGCCTCCGCGCAGGATCACCCGCCTGAAAGTCTCCCCGGACATTAACGGAGAAGTTGAAGTCATCCTCCAGCTGTCCGCTCCCATTGCCGCTGCCGCGCACAACCGTCTTGAGGTTCAGATCCAGGACGACAAAGGTCAAGTGGTCGCCCGTGCCCGCGCGCGTGTCTCGGTCAGGGACAGCCTGGCGCTTGTGCCCCTGGAGGTGAACCAGCCGGTGTTGTGGAGTCTGGAGAGTCCGGCGCTTTACACCATTGAGGCGAACCTCGATGCAAACCCACCCGTTCGCGACCGGTTCGGTTTCCGTTCGATCGCGACGGACGGAGGAAAAATCCTCCTCAACGGTCGGCCGTTCTACCTGATCGGTGCTCTGGATCAGGATTTCTATCCGCAGACAATCTACACGACGCCGTCGGAGGATTATCTGAGCGATGAA
>DAINBR010000199.1:0-6620 GCA_036732865.1 Bacteroidota bacterium
GAGTTCCGCAATGATGCCGTGGACGGCGAGGAACAGGTCTTCAAGGCTGCGTGATTCCTGCGTGATCGCTGCAATCCGGTTGACCGTCGACTGGATGCGGCTGGCATGCTTGTGCTCGGTAATGTCGAGCGCCAGCTCAATACGCACATCTCTTCCGTCAGACCATTTAATGATTTTGTCCGTCATGAGATAGTCGCGGTTCAGACGGGGGTTGTGGAATTCCCACCGATAGGGTTGGCCGTGCAAACCGGATATCAGGTTGTTGGTGCAGAATCGGCAGGGCGTTTCAAAACCATGCAGGGCACGGTAGCACTTCTCGCCGATCAGGGATAACCCGAGAGTTTTCTGCAGGTGCGCGTTGGCGTACAGAAGCTCGTAGGAAGACGGATCGCTCACATAGATGGCTTCGGTGATGCTGTCGAACACCGAAAGCACCTGGTCACGCTCGCTCAAATCGCGGAATGCATACACGACGCCCACTTCGCCCCCATATGCGTCACGGATTGGTGTCACAATCCTTTGCATGTGGGTCCGCATACCCGTCCGCCCTACAACCACGACCGGAGCCTCCGGGGCATCAGTGGCCGATCGCGCCCCATCGTTCACCAACACGCACACTTCCTCAATTGCCCGCCCCACCGCTTCTTCCGAAGTCCAACCTGTCACGCGCTCCGCAACCGGGTTGAAAAGATGGATCCGTCCCTCAGTGTCCGTGGTGACAACGGCGTCGTCGATCGAACGAAGAGTAGTAGAAAGCCAGTGTTGATTCTCGCGAAGCTGTTTGTCCGTCGCGCTCTTGTAGAGCGCCATTTCAATCGTCTTCAGAAGCTCACGTTCGTCGAACGGCTTGAGGACATACCCGAATGGATCCGTGATTTTTGCACGCTGGAGCGTTGCCTCGTCGGAGTGAGCCGTGAGATAGACCACCGTGATCTCACTCTGCCGTCGGATTTCTTCCGCGGCCGCAACCCCATCCATGTCTCCCCGCAGCGTGATATCCATGAGGACCAGGTCCGGGCGGCTGGCAACCGCATAGGCAACAGCCTCGGCACCCGATGACAGCACATCGAGGACTTGATACCCTATTCTCTCCAGATGTCCCTGGAGATCCACGGCGATGATCCGCTCATCCTCAACAATAAGGATTCTTGCTTTCGGCATAGTATCCGCGTCACGTTTTCTTGGACTCAGGCTCCGGTACAGCGCATGCGCACCTCTCCCGCCATGCAACCTCTTCTCTAACGCCATGCCAAGGAACTGGAGCTGGTGCATCAAAAAAAAGCTTCAAATACACTCAAATAAATGCGGTTTGGTTTGCCTAGGAGAGTAGAAGAGAGAGATTCTGGAAATCGATCGCGAAATTGGTGGCTAAATATAGCCACCTGATTGAAATAGGTCGGCGGCAGGCTGTTCAAGCGGACGAATTCCCTGTGGCGGATCAGGCTTCATCTGTGACGAGATAACGATTTGTCTTCCGGGGCGTCGCCATTTCTTCATCGCGTTCGTCGTCAAGCGAAAAATATCTGCAGTCTGCAAAATGTGCCGGTCCAACGTCTTTCCAGACGTGTCCGCATTCAGGGCATCGTTCACGCTCTTCCGCCAACGGCTGCAGCCATTCACGTTGCCTGACCATATGCGCCTCCTTCCTCACAGAGAGTTTGGAGCTTTTCATCGAGAGTGTCCATGTCGTATGGTTTGTGCAACACCGCCTCAATCGAGGCCGCCTTGGCCTCATCAAACACCGATGGCGGCAGGTATCCTGACATAAGGACGAGACGGGGATGATTGATGTTCCTCGCGCGGATCGTCCGCGCCAATTCGACGCCATTCATTCCCGGGAGGAAGTAATCTATCAGGACCAGGTCCACCTTGGGCCATTCGGCATTTTCCAGAGCTTCTTCAGCAGTGGCGACCACTCTTGTGCGAAAGCCTCTTGACACAAGATATGTTGCCAGTGCACGCCGGAACAGCTGGTCATCTTCGACAATCAGAATCATCCAATCCTCTTCTGCCCTTTTCAGAGGTTTCGTCCCCTGCGAAGCTCACCTGCATCGCCTCAGTACATTCCAAAACTCATGCCAGCCGGGGATTGGGTTCAATAACTCTGGTTTGGAGGGTTTCCGCCAAAAATGAAGAGGAGCGACCGACACGCCGCCGTATGCAATGCTGAATATCAGCCACCTGAAGGAAGAATCGGCGGCTGGTCGAGAACATCCCTCACCAGTTGGACAAACTGATCAGGGTTGAAGGGCTTTTGGATGGCTTGGAGATGCTCCTCATCCAGCAATGCCGAAATCACCGCATCGGGCATGTAGCCCGTACAGAAAAACGCTTTGACCCGCGGATTGATCTTCTTGAGTTCGACGAATGTCTGCCCGCCGTCCATGCCGGGCATCACGAGATCCAGGATGACGAGCTTGATGATTTGAGGTTGGCTACGGTAGACCTCGATAGCCTCCGGGCCGTTGCTGGCGATCAGCACCTTGTACCCATTTTCCTCCAGCAGCTCGCGTCCGAGATCCTGCATAGAGTCCTCGTCGTCAACGACAAGAATCGTTTCTTGATTCCCTCTGGCCGGCGCTGACCGGTTTTCCGCCGCCGGCACGGGGGCCGCCGCCGTGACGGCGGGGAAATAGACATGGAACGTCGTGCCTTCTCCTTCTTCGCTGTCGACGAGAATCGTTCCGTGATGATTCCGCACGATATTATAGACCACCGCCAGCCCCAGCCCGGTTCCGCGTCCGCGTTCTTTTGTCGTAAAGAACGGATCAAAGATCTTCTCTCGTATTGCCCCGGGGATGCCCATGCCGTCGTCGCTGACCCGCAGTTCCACGAATCGTTCCGCCTGCATCGCCAGCATCTGGGCACTGACCCCTTCGCCAACCTGACCGTTGTATGCTCCGATCGTTACGGTCCCCGGGAAGTCGTAACCGCGGGCCAGCACGGCATCCCGTGCGTTGACGCAGAGATTCATCAACACCTGGTAGAGTTCGCCATGATCACCCAGTATGGCACTGAGCTCGGGGTCGACGTGGCGGCTGACGGCGACCGAAGAGGGGAACGTTTCCGTACACACCGAGAGTACCTCATCCACAACCTGTGCGACGTCCACCGTCGTGCTCTCACGCTTCGCCTTTCGCGCGAAAGAGAGCAGTTGCGATGACAATTCGGCCCCTCGTGTGGCGGATTTCTCGATGGTGTGACTGTATTTCAGCACCTTTTCGGGATCGCTTGCGTGCTTCTTGATCTGCATGACGAACCCGATGACGTTGTTCAGGATGTTGTTGAAATCGTGTGCTATCCCGCTCGCGAGCGTGCCTATGCTCTCCATCTTGTGCGCCTGGCGAAGCTGTTCCTCGAGCCGTTTCCGCTCCGTTATATCGTACATGTATCCCTTGTACTCGATCAGTTGGTCGTTGGCATCGAACACGCCGATGGCGTTCTCGACGCAATGGATCAACTGGCCATCAGGACGCACCAGGTCTTTTTCGTGTTCAACGATGCGCCGCCGCGCGTGTAACAGGTTGAGGAATGCATCGCGGACATGTTCGCTGGGATAGAGCGCGTGCAGATTGCAGGTGAGTGCGGTGGCGACATCCGGAAAGCCAAGTATGCGCGCAAACGCCGGATTGCAGTCGCGCAGTGTGCCGTCCGCGCGGACGATGTAGTCCCCGGTCAGATCTTCCTCAAAGAACTGGCGGTACCGCTCCTCGCTCTTGCGTAGTGCTTCCTCCGCCTTCAGCCGTTCGGTGATATCACGCAGGATGATGGTGTACAGCCGCTCTCCCTGGGACTCGACCTGGGAGATCGACGCTTCGATTGGAAACTCTATGCCGCCGTGCCGCAAACCCGTCACAATGCCCGGCCTCCCCATCCGTCGCTTCATAGCACCCGATACGCCGAACTCGTCGATGTGCTCCTTGTGCGACGGGCGGTACCGCGAGGGAATGAATTCTTCCACATGTCTCCCCAGCGCCTCGTGGCTCGACCAGCCGAAAACCTGCTCCGCCGCCGCATTGAAGAGGATGATGCGCTGATTGCTGTCGATGGTAATAATGGCGTCCATAGCCGACGCCACGATTCCCGTCACTCGGGCCTCGCTCACCCGCAGCGCCTCCTCCGCATGACGTTGCTCCGTGACGTCCCTGAACACCACGACCATGCCGGTGATGACCCCCCGGTCATCTTTGATCGGGGCCGCGCTTTCCTCGATGGGGATACGCTTGCCCGATTTGCTAACCAGGACGGTAGCGGGGGGACCTGTACCGACATCGTCAAAGGCAGTATTGAACACCTCGGCCAGTTGGTGCTGCAGTGCTTCCGCGCTGAGCCATCCTGTAATTTGCTCTGCCACCGGGTTGAGAAACGTGATGTTCCCCGACGTGTCCGCCGCGATGATACCGTCGCCGATACTACGAAGGGTCGTGGCAAGCCACCGTTCGCTCTCGCGGAGCCGGGCCTCCATCCGGTGCTTGTAGAGCGCCATCTCGATGGTAATACAGAGCTCCCGTTCTTCGAACGGCTTGAGAATGTAGCCGAAGGCGTCCGTGACTTTCGCACGTTGCAGGGTGTGTTCGTCCGCATACGCGGTCAGATAGACCACGGGAGTGTCGTAGAGATCACGGATCTGATCTGCCGCCGTTATGCCGTCAACGTCCCCGCGCAGCATGATGTCCATGAGCACAAGGTCAGGATGCGTCCGGCCGGCCTGTTCAATGGCTTCCGTTGCCGTCGAGGCAATCCCGGCAACCACATAGCCCCGCTTGTGGAGTCGCGACGCGATGTCACGGGCGACAATGTGTTCGTCTTCGACTACGAGTATGGATGTCTGGCTCATCCTTGTGCACTCCCTTCACCTTCACCGCGCCCGCGCAGGACCCGGATCACTCCGGTCGCGGGGAATTCTCCGTTATGGGGCCCCTGCATTCAGGATCTCTGGAGATGCAGACAGCAGATGGAGGCCGCACCACCTTGTCCGTGGAGGACAAATCCTGACACCATAGCGTCAAGGGATCCACCGCCGGCATACCGCACCTGGAGAGGGTGCGGAGCAAGCGTGCCGGCGCTCTTGATCTGGGCAAGAATCTCAGAGACGTTCACCCCCGGGGTACACAGCTCATCCAGTTTCCTGCCGCACACGCGATCGGCCGGCTGTCCGAGGAGAAGTTCCAGGGCCGGCGTGAGGGCCAGCACAACGCCCTCGGGAGACGTCAGAACCCACGACCCGTGCAGCGGCAACGGTGGCGCACTTTTGGACATCTCGGCCTCCATGCCGGCGGCATCCACCGGTGCGTCCCCGGACGTTTTTTTCCGGCTTTCAAGAACACACTGGGTCATTTCAAACATCCCCCGCTGATCGACGGCGATGCTTCCCTTGAAGGTCGCCGTCATCACCGTCCCGTCGCGCGTGACACAGTCCAGTGCTATGCTATCAGTGACCGGGCTGTTGCGAAACTGGGTGGTCAGCGCGATGAACCGCTCGGTACAGCCGGGTGCAAGGAACTCCCCGAACCAGTGCCCGTGCACCTCCTCCTGCGAGTACCCGAATAACGCCTGCCACGCGTTGTTTACCCGCAACAGATGGCCGTCGGCATCCAGCGACTGGAAGGCGACCGGCGCATAATCATACAGCAGCCGGAAGCGTTCCTCGCTGTTGCGGATCCTTTTCTCGGATTGGTGCTTGTACAGTGCCATCTCAATCGTGGTGTACAGTCCGCGTTCGTCAAACGGTTTCAGAATATAGCCGAACGGTTCCGTGACTTTTGCTCGCGACAATGTCGCGTCGTCCGACGAGGCCGTAATGTAGACGACGGGAATATCGAACCTTCGCCTGATGATCTCGGCGGCCTGAATTCCATCCATGTCTCCCGGGAGCAGAATATCCATCAGGATCAGATCCGGACGCGTCTCCTCGCATCGCTGTACCGCTCCGCGTCCGGTGGCCGCACGCGCACCGACCGTGTAGCCGAGCGACGTCAGCCAGTGCGTCAGGTCTTCCGCGACAATCAGTTCGTCTTCAACCACCATCAATACACGTTTGCGCATCCCTGTGGTCACTTCCGAAACGTCAAAACGAATTCGACCCCTTCCGGGCGGCTTGGCATAGTCAGTTGTCCCTGCACCTGGTCCGCTAACATCCGGACAAGTGTGAGTCCCAGGCTGTCGGCCGCCTGCACCTCAACATTCTGGGGGAGCCCTACGCCGTCGTCCCGTACCGCCAGGCGTATTTGGCCCGGGGCGGCCGAGTGCAGTTCCACGTCGATCTTCCCTTTGCGCCCTCCGGGGAACGCATACTTCAACGCATTCGTCACCAATTCATTAATGATGATTCCGCAGGGGATTGCCCGGTCGACCCCCAGTGACACGGCATCGACGTTGATGGCCATCTGCACGCTCTCCTGGGCGATGCCATACGACCGGAACAGCTGCGAAACAAGCACGCGCACATAGTCGCCGAAGTCAATCTCGGCAAGGTTGTGCGACTGGTAGAGTTTTTCGTGGACGAGGGCCATGGACTTGACGCGGCTCTGGCTCTCGCGCATGATCCGGAGCATGCCCTCGTCGGTCAGGTATTCGGCCTGGAGGCTTAACAAGCTGGAGATGACCTGGAGGTTGTTCTT
>DAINBR010000200.1:0-6586 GCA_036732865.1 Bacteroidota bacterium
CGGGAGTCCAAGCGCGCCGGCATCAGCATCACAGAACTGGGTGAAGTGGTGGAAGAGAGGGTATTGACGATTGAGGGGTGCGGAGAGATCAGCCTCGACAGACTGGATAAGGCATATTTCGAGGCGATCGGGGAGAGGATGCAAATTGTTTAAGTTGACATAATACATATTATTTGTCATTGGGTGGTCCGCCCCGCGGACCAATCATCAATATCGCCCCGGGCTCCACACCCAGTTGCACTCCGTTTACATCACGCCCGACCACTTCACCGTCTGCATGAACCTTGAATAAATCATTAGACTCCACCTGCAAGCTCGCCGTGCGCAAATAGCTAACTGCTTTGTGTTCAAGTCGTTTGCCACTCAATACCTTCGGGATAAGTCCGAGAATCGTTAGAACTGACACGTCCTGTATCATGCAGACATCGAGCCTGCCGTCGTCCACCGTGGCCTCGGGAGTGAGATAGAAACCACCGCCGGCGCTTTTCCCGTTTCCAGCAGCAATGAGTAAGCGCTTGCCGGTCGTGGAATAGCCGTCGGCCGAAATCCGGAATTCCGGCACTTTGAATTTCCCGAGAATCTGCAGCACTGCAACAAGATACAGCAGTGTACCCCGCAGGTAGCTGATCTCGCTGACGCGCTGTGCCACCGACGCATCAAAGCCGATTCCCACACCGTTGACGAAGTACCTCTGCGGAGCATATATCGTGCTCCCGTTATCAAAATTGCCAACACGGACCATCCCGGCGTCGATGCGGCGCACATTTAAAGCTCTCAGGATGTCGATGCAGGATTGCAGCCTTCGTGGAATCCCCACCGACTTCACGAAATCGTTTCCCGATCCCGTGGGAATGACTCCAAGGGTCTTGCGGGAGCCCATGATACCGTTAGCGACTTCATTCACCGTACCGTCACCGCCCACAGCCACGACATTCCTGCTCTCTGAAGCGCGCGCGATTTGCGTCGCATGCCCCGTGCACTGTGTGCGGATGACCTCGTACGTGGCCCCGAGTCCGGGAAGGAGTCTTTCGACTTCTACAAGAGTCCTTTGAGCGGCCCCTTTGGCGGCCGCAGGATTCATCACAAACGTGTACTCGGTCACGGCCGCTGCCCGGCGTCACACACGTGTGTATCCCTCAATTTTGTTCGAAGTGGTATCAAATAATACGTTGGAAGAGAATACGATACTGGCATGTCCTTCCAGTGAAATCGACGAGATCCGTTGGCCATCGAATGCAAACCCGACTCGCAAGATCTCGCCACCTCGGCTTTGGACAGTAACGGGCGATGAGGCTCCTTTTTCGATTGCTGCGATCACGGCAGATGCGATCGAACCTGTTCCGCATGCCAGAGTCTCGGCTTCGACTCCCCTTTCGTACGTCCGGATGGCGATAGTGTCTTTCCCCACGACTTTTACGAAGTTCACGTTGGTGCCTTCGGGCATGAACTCCGGGTGCGCGCGCAGTTCTCTTCCCGCGCTGACCACATCAATCTCCTCGAGGTCGTCAACGAATGTCACGACGTGGGGGGCACCTGTATCGACTGTGTGACAGAGGAACCGGCCGGCGATTGCGCGGACGAGGACTCCCCTGCGAATTCGTTCGGGATCTTTCATGGCCAGTCGGATTCCGTCGCCCGTGAACGTCGCCCTGTACAAGAATCCGAAGGCTTCGAAGGTTATGTCGTCATGCTCAATGCCATTTTCCCGGGCAAAGAGGACGCAACATCTCCCTCCATTGCCGCACATGCCTCCGGTGCTCCCGTCAGCGTTGAAATACAACATGGTGAAGTCTGCGCGGGTGGATGGAGCGAGCACGAGGAGTCCGTCAGCACCGACACCGTAATGTCGTTCACAGACGGCTCTGGCGAACGCAGGCCATGAGATTTGCAGCCGCCCTCGGGTGTTGTCGATCGCGACGAAGTCGTTCCCGGCCCCGCTCAGTTTTGCGAATGGAATCTCGATCTTGCTCATGGGGTACTCCCTGAAAGAGAAAGCGCTCCCGGGTCTGACCCGGGAGCGCTGGTGGAGATGGCGGGAGTCGAACCCGCGTCCGAAGAGAAGACCATCCAGACCACTACATGCGTATTCTGTCTTTTGAGCTTGATCCTGCCGTCTCCGACAGACAGGCGGCTGGCAGAACAACCCCGGGATGGCCGACCTTTCGGCCGGCTTCGCCGGACGCCCCCGGAGAGTGCGGCCAGCTATCCTGTCTGAAGTCGGCGCCTCTTCGGAATCCGGCAGGCAGAATTCCGGGAGACGGACCGCTTAACCTAGATTAAGCAGCCAGTGCGTAGTTGTAGTCTGCACTTGTTGTTTTCCGCGTTGTTTATCGTGCACCACGGAGAGCACGGCATGCAATCCAGACCATCCTCGTCCCCGTCGAAGCCAGGTCATCCCCTCTGACACATTGTACATATCGTGCCGGACAAAATCAAGCTTTCTTGCGAAGATAGCTCCGGGTCAGAAAATCCCTCAAGAATGCAAACGCAGCGTGCGGTTCGTCGAAGAAATGGAGCAACCCGAGATCTTTCCGCGAGATCATCCCTTGCTCGACCATGTGATCCAGATCGAACACTTTCTTCCAGTATTCCGACCCGTAGATGACCACCGCGACCTTCTTCTTGATCTTCTTGGTCTGAAGCAGGGTCACAATCTCCATGAGTTCGTCGAGTGTCCCGAAGCCTCCCGGCATGATCACGAGGGCCTTGGAGAGATACGCGAACCAGAACTTGCGCATGAAGAAGTAGTGGAACTCAAAACTCAGGTCCTTGCTGATAAACGGGTTCGCAAACTGCTCGAACGGCAGGCTGATGTTCAAGCCGACGGACTGGCCCCGCTCGAGATGGGCACCTTTGTTTGCCGCTTCCATAATCCCCGGTCCGCCCCCTGAGCACACGACAAACCTGCGTCCGGCCGGCAGCGACTTTGCCCACCGTGTGAGAAGGCGCGCTATTGTGACGGTGTCTTCATAGTACTTGGACATTTCCTGCTGGACTTCCGCCGTACGCAATGCCTTCAGGAGCGCCCGGCCGGGCCTGTGTGTTGCTACGACTTTGCGTCTGATCTTCATGTATTCCCTTGAAGTCTCGGCGTACGAGCGGATTCTGGCCGATCCGAAAAACACGACGGTGTCGCGGATCTTCTGCTGACGGAATCGCCGCTGGGGCTCGAGGAATTCTGAGAGCATGCGGATCGCCCGTGCATCGGGGCTGTTCAGAAACTCCAGGTTCTTGTAGGCCTTGGGAGACTTATGCAATGGTTTCGGTTTCATGAGTTTTCCAGTCACGTGAGCAAGCAATAAGTACGGTCGGCGATGCCTTCCACCTGAACCTCGGGCGTGACAATTCCTCTGCGGATAAGTTCACCGAGAGTCTGAAATATTTCCCGCCGTTCCCAGCGGAACAGGTGCTTGATGTCGGCGAAGGTCAATACCAGTTGGTTTCTGAAATGGCGTTCGAGAATCGCACGCCGGGCTTCCTCGATGGAGAGACTCCGCGCCCTCCTCGTCTGGACGGGGTACTTCCTGCTGGAAAGTGCCCACAAGGCAGATGAGGGCCTGCGGTCATCTTCGAGCGCGGCTATCTTCATTCTCACCTGCAGGTCCGTCAGCGCGAGGTCAAACGCACCCTTCCCGGTCCCTGCCGACATGCTGAGGCGATGCCGGAGGTCATGCGTTGTCTGCGGAGATTTCCTCCGGAGTTGTTCGAGGATGTGTTGGGCGGTGGAGCTCAGGTCCGGCTTCCTCGAGTGTGTCCGGATCGCGGATTCCCTGCGATCGCTCAACGCCATAAAGTAAGGCAGATACTCCATGGACACCAGCATGGGGCGGCGCAAGAAGACTTTTGCGCAGAAGGCGTCCCTCTCGTCGGGCAGTATTCCTCTTAGATCCCATGAAAACGATGATGCTCCCGGCCCGCGTCCGGGATTGCTCCCATCCGCGCCCCCCTCCAGGGCATTTGCCAGGCTCGGCAGATCTGGTTCCGCCGTTTTGAACAAGAAACAGAAGCCAACGTCGTTTACGAACCGGATGGCCTGGCGCCTGGATCTTATCCGCAACCTCGGCAACCTTCTGTGCGTTCGATCTCTCCACCGTTCAATCTGGGAAAGCGTGTACGATTTCACTCTGCAGTCGCCGGGAATATGAGAGAATACAGTGGAGGTAAACTATCGCAAACCGTGTAGGCGTAACCCGATACTGCGAACATTTGATGTTGGTGGAGACCCTTTCTGCTCAGCACGGCAAGGGCGATTCCCCGGCCGAGTCCAGCTGCCGAGCTCGTGACCGTGCCAAGTGTATCCCCGGAGGCTACAACAGGCGTTCCGGGTACCGGTGCGGCGGTCTCTTTTGACCAGAGCAAGCGGAGCTCCCTCTGGATCTTTCCGTATGTGTCAATCCTGGCGACTACCTCCTGTCCGATGTAACATCCTTTTGTGTAGGAGATCGCATCTGACAGACCTGCTTCATAAGGATTGAACGAGGTGGATATCTCGTGCCCATATGCAGGAACTGCATGGAGCACCCGGAGAAATTCGTACTCTTCCGCTGAATCGAAGGTAAGCACTTTCCTGTCCTGTAAACTGCCGTACACCAGATTCTGACTGTTCCGCGGTATGAGCATTCTGACACAGGGAACCGACCCAAACTTTGACTGCCAAATCCCAACACCCTGAACATCCAAGGTATCGATGCTTGAATTGCTCTCAGGTCCAATGCAGCAACCGACGAGATATTCAGCTGTTACATTAGTCAACTGAATGTCTTCTGTTATGGTGAATTTCTCGATCCAGCGCAGCAGACCTTCGGACCCGGCTGCGGAGCAAAGGAGGTATTTGGACTCTCCGTCGATGAGAATCTCCGTGGCTTCGACAATCTTCCCCTTCTCGGTGCAAAAAACGGTGATGACCGCTCGGTGTTCAGGCCCTCCGACGAGGTCATTCGTTGACATCCTGTGAAGCAGGTCCATTCCGTCGGCGCCAGAAATTCGGAACAAGACCCGCTCGTGCTCCGGCAGAAACAATGAACCTTGAGCCAGGGCGGCTATCGCCTTCCTGAGATTATTCATGTGCGTCGCGAAGCAACATAACGTTCCCGTCGAAGTCCGTTGTGAGGATTTCGTGCCTGTTCAACGGGACAAGAGTGTTTATCGTCACAGGGCTGGCTCTGTGGATCCAATGGACCCGGCCGTCAGCTGCGTTCAGGGAGTACACAAACCCCTTCATAGACCCGTAGAACACCCGTCCATCCTTCTCCACGGGCATGGCTGCATTGATATCGTAACCGAACCCCGGTATCGAGACCCATTTTTCGACGGGTTGATTCGCATCGGAGGCAAAGGCAATCAGCGAATCTCGCATGGTCCGTACGATAACAAGCGTGCTGTCCGAGGTCATGCCGAGGCTCTCCCGGACCTGATGTTTCACGGACCTCCAGACGATATTCCCAGTTTCGCAGTCGAGAACAGTCATTGCGCGGTCAGGGGCCACGAGGAAGATGAGGCGTCCCCGGGCAACGGGCAAACATGCCGCTGGAGAAAATAGCCGCCCACGCCGAGGACTTTGCCAGTGCCACACGAGGCGGCCTGTCGCTGCATCAAGCGCGTAGAATCTTTCGCCCCAGGAGCCGAAGTAGACTCTTCCATCTTGAACCAATGCCCTGGTCTCAACAAAGCCGGAAACGCTGTCGAAGCTCCAGATTTCCTTACCGGAATCCAGATCGAGCGACCTGAACTTCCCATCGCTTCCGCCGACGAACACTTTGTCGCCTGACACGGCCGGCGCAGCTACGGTCGGGGCCCCCTCAAGGTATTTCCAGCGAAGATCTCCCGTGTGCAGATCGAGGCAGCGGACAGTGCTGTCTGCCGACGTGACGACCACACGGTCACCAGCAATTGCGGGAGCGGCGAATATCGGACCGTTCGTTCGGTGGGCCCAGAGGTGTGTGCCGTCGAGGGTCCGCAGCGCATGCACTGTGCCCGAGGCATCACCCGTGACAACAACGCCATTGCCGGAGGCAGCGGCGGACGTAATGGTGAATCCCCCGTTCCATTTCCACGCCACGCGCACTTCCGGATATATCGCATTGACTGAGAAATCGGGCCGGCTTGCGGTACTCCTCTCATGGCGCACGCGGGAGAGCTGGAGCGCGGACCAGGGTGGCGATTGTGTCGCCGGGATGCCCTCCTCCCGAACCCAAACCGAGTCTCCGGTGATGGTGACGATATTGTATGCCGGCCCCCGGCCCTCGCCGTCGATGAGCGCCGTGCCCATCAATCCCGGGTATCCCTCGAACGACAGAACCACATTCCGGTGGCCGTGTCCGACAAGGAACAGGCGCACATCGGTGCTGTCAAGACGGTCGAGCAGTTCATACCAATTCACAATGCCGGAATCGATCGGGTAGTGGGAAATGAAGATGACTGGTGAGCCGTCCCGTCGGGCACGAGCGAGCGTGGAATCACACCACCGAAGTTCATCCGGTGCAAAATGGCCGTCAGCCATCCTGAGCAGCGGTCCCTGGGAGAGCCCGACGAACGTGTAGCTCCCCAGCGTGAAGGCAAAGCGGTTGCTTCCAAAGAGTCGCGGGAA